>DASZDI010000076.1:0-5048 GCA_035942135.1 Solirubrobacterales bacterium
CCCATAGGGGGTGTCCCTGGCTCGGTAGGGGGTTGTCCCCTATAGGCGAATTGCGTCTTTCGTCGGATACTGAGAAGGCAACCGAACTCAGGAGCGCTACGAACGATGACCACCACCAAGCAATCCACCTGGGGCGCAACGCTGCGGACCACGATCCTGCTGGCCTCCCTCTCCGGCCTGCTGGTCCTGATCGGCGCCCTGATCGGCGGCCCGAGCACGGCGGGGATCTTCCTCGTGATCGCGCTGCTGATGAACCTCGGCTCCTACTTCTTCAGCGACAAGCTGGCCCTGAAGATGAGCCGCGCCAAGCCGATCGACGAGTCCGAAGCGCCGCGGCTCTACGAGATCGTCCGCGAACTGACGACGCGCGCCGGCCTGCCGATGCCGCGCCTCTACATGATTCCCCAGGACCAGCCCAACGCCTTCGCCACGGGCCGCAACCCGAAGCACTCGGCGGTGGCGGTGACCCGCGGGATCACCAAACTGCTCTCTGAGGACGAGCTGCGCGGCGTCCTCGCGCACGAGCTCGCGCACATCCAGCACCGCGACATCCTGATCCAGTCGGTGGCCTCGGCGATCGGCGCCGCGATCACCTACCTCGCCTACATGTTCATGTGGTTCGGCGGCGACGACGAGTCCCCGCTCAGCCTCGTGGCCTCGCTGGGCATGGTCCTCCTCGCCCCGATCGCGGCGAGCATCATCCAGCTCTCGATCTCGCGCCAGCGCGAGTACGCGGCCGATGCCGGCGGCGCCGAAATCTGCGGCAACCCGGAGTCCCTCGCGAGTGCGCTGCTGCGGCTCGAGCAGGGCGCGGAAGCGATGCCGATGCAGGTCAACCAGGCGGCCGAGCCGCTCTACATCGTCAAGCCGTTCAGCGGCAGGGGCATGGCTGCCCTCTTCTCGACCCACCCCCCGATCGAGGAGCGGGTCCGCCGCCTGCGCCAGATGCGCCCCAGCTTCAGCTGAGCGCTGACCCTCTGAATCGACTACGGCCTTGGGATTCTCCCGGGGCCGTTGTCGTTGGTGGGAAGAGCGATTCCGCGGGGTCGCTATAGTTTTTGAAGTAAAGCTGATCCGAATTAGGGGATTTAACTTATGGCAACCGACACCGAGCGCGTCCAGATCGAGGAGATCGAACCCTTCGAGGCGGCGGAGGAGATCAACGGCGACGGTGTCGTCCTGATCGACACCCGCGAGCCGCACGAGTACCAGGAGGCTCACCTCGAGGGCGGCAAATTGGTGCCGCCGGGCCTGCTCGCCGACGAAATCGCCACCGCGGCTCCGGACAAGTCGGCCCGCACGATCCTCTACTGCCGCTCCGGCAACCGCTCGGCGATCGCCGCTGCGCAGCTGCAGGCGCTGGGCTACGAAAACGTCGCCTCGATGAGCGGCGGCATCGTCCAGTGGCAGGAGCAGGGGCTGCCGGTCGTCGCCGCGCACGGGATGACCGCCGAGCAGCGCGAGCGCTACTCGCGCCACACCCTGCTGCCCGAGGTCGGCGTCGACGGCCAGGTCAAGCTGCTGAACGCGAAGGTGCTGCTGCTCGGCGCCGGCGGCCTCGGCGCCCCGACCGCGCTCTACCTCGCCGCCGCCGGGGTCGGCACCCTCGTCCTCGTCGACGACGACGTCGTCGACGCCTCCAACCTGCAGCGCCAGGTGATCCACAACACCGAACGGATCGGGATGCCGAAGACCGAGTCGGCGCGCCTCTTCATCGAAGCCCTCAACCCCGACGTCAACGTCGTCGAGCACAACGGCCGGCTCGACGCGAGCAACATCCTCGACGTCCTCGAGGACTACGACATCGTCGTCGACGGCGCCGACAACTTCCCCACCCGCTACCTGCTGAACGACGCCTCGGTGCGGCTGCGCAAGCCGGTCGTCTCCGCCTCGATCCTCGGCTTCGACGGCCAGATCTCGACCTTCGTCCCCTTCGAGGGCCCCTGCTACCGCTGCCTCTACCCGACCCCGCCGCCGGCCGAGCTGGCGCCGAGCTGCTCCGCCAACGGGGTGCTCGGGGTGATGGCCGGGACGATGGGCACGCTGCAGGCCAACGAGGTGATCAAGCTGGTCCTCGGCAAGGGCAACCCGCTGGTCGGCCGCCTGCTCCTCTACGAGGCGCTCGGCACCAGCTTCACCGAGCTCAAGGTCCGCCGCGACCCCGACTGCCCGATCTGCGGCGAGAACGCCGCGGAGATCCCGGAGTCGGAGATGGGTCAGTTCCCCGACTACGACGCTTTCTGCGTCGGCGCCGGCGGCGACCGCTAGGCCGCTGCAAACCGGCGCATCTCGGCGTCCTCGCTCGCTCGCGTGCAGAGCACGCCACGCTCCTGCGCCCTTGAGCTGCTTGGTTTTCGCGGCCTAGGCTAGGATCACCGCCTTATGGCGACCGTAAAGATTCCCCCGGTGCTGCGCCCGAAAGCGGGAGGGCAGGCCGAGGTCGAGGCCGCCGGCGGCAACGTCGGCGAGGTGCTGCGGTCGCTGACCGGGGAGCACCCCGAGACCAGGGAGCAGCTGTTCGGCGACGACGGCGAGCTCAACCGCTACGTCAACGTCTACCTCAACGACGAGGACGTGCGGGTGCTCGACGGGCTCGAGACCGCGGTCAAAGACGGCGACACCGTTGTCATTCTGCCGGCAATGGCCGGCGGCGCCGCCTAGCGTCTCAGCGCTCTAGGACCAGGCCGAGGAACTGCTTGGTCCGCTCCTCGCGGGGGCTCTCGAGGACGTCGGCGGGCTTGCCTTCCTCGACCACCACGCCGCCGTCCATGAAGACGACGCGGTCGGCGACTTCGCGGGCGAAGCCGATCTCGTGGGTGACGACGATCATCGTCATCCCTTCTTCGGCCAGCTCGCGCATCACGTCGAGGACCTCCTTGACCAGCTCGGGGTCGAGGGCGCTGGTGACCTCGTCGAAGAGCATCACGTGCGGGTCCATCGCCAGCGCCCGGGCGATCGCGACGCGCTGCTGCTGACCGCCGGAGAGGCGCTCGGGGTACTCGTCGAGCTTGTCTCCGAGGCCGACCCGTTCGAGCAGCTCGGCGCCCTTCTTCCGCGCCTCCGCCGAGGAGCGGTCGAGCACCTTTTCCTGGGCCAGAGTCACGTTCTCCAGCGCCGACTTGTGGGGGAAGAGGTTGAACTGCTGGAAGACGATCCCGACCCGCTGGCGGACGAAGTCGAGCTCCCAGCTCTGCTCGCCCTTGCCGGCGCCCTTGCAGATGCTGCGTTCTTCGAGGTGGATGTCACCCTCCTCGGGCGGCTCGAGCAGGTTGACGCAGCGCAGCAGCGTGCTCTTGCCCGAGCCGCTGGGGCCGAGCACGCAGACGACCTCGCCTTTCTCGATCGTCAGGTCGACGCCGCGCAGCACCTCGAGGTCGCCGAAGCGCTTGCAGACGCCGTGCAGGCTCAGCATCGCGCCGCCGTTGCCCCGGGCCTCCATCAGAGTGCCTCCACGCGCGGGGCGCCGCGGGTGAAGCGGCCCTGTTCGCGGGAGATCAGTTTGTCGACGAGGCGGGCGAGGGGGAGGGTGACGGCGAGGAACATCAGTGCCCCCAGCACCAGCGCCGAGCTGTTGAAGGTTTCGGACTGGATGTCGCTGGCGACCAGCGTCACCTCGCTGAGGGCGATGACGCTGACCAGGGTCGTGTCCTTGGTCAGGGCGATGAAGTCGTTGAGCAGCGGCGCGATCACCTTCCGCACCGCCTGGGGCAGGATCACGCTGCGCATCGCCTGCCCGTGGCTCATCCCGAGCGAGCGGGCTGCCTCCATCTGGCCGCCGGGCACCGACTCGATCCCGGAGCGGTAGACCTCGGCCATGTAGGCGCCGTAGGTGATCGTGATCGCCAGCACCCCGAACCAGAAGTTGTCCGGTTTGCCGAACCACTGCGGCAGCCGCAGCGACTCGGGCAGGAACTCGAGGGCCGGGATGCCGCCGGCGATGAGGACGATGAGGAGCAGCAGCGGGATGCCGCGGAAGACGTCGATGTAGGCGATGGTCACCGCGCGGACCGGCATCAGGCCTTTGCCGGGCAGCTGCCGCAGGGTGGCGAGGATCAGCCCCCAGATCAGGGCGAGGATGCCGGAGATGACGGAGATCTGGACCGTGACCCAGAAGCCCTCCAGGACTTCGTCGAAGTGGTCGACCATGAAGCCGACGTCGAAGAACTGATTGAGGAACTCCTGCATCTGCTCTCTCCTGCCCTAGCTCCCGATCGACCTAAACGTAGAAGAAGGGGCGCCGCTGTGGGCGCCCCTTCTCGAAACCGCAACTTCGCCTACGAGGTCAGCTCGCTTCGTGCGTGGCCGTCTCGATCTCTTTCGGCGGCTCGCGTTTGAACCACTTTTCGTACAGCTGCGCGTAGGTGCCGTCGTCGATCGCCGCTTTCAGCCCTTCGTTCAGTTCTTCGAGCAGCTCGGTCTCGCCCTGGGCAACGGCGAAGCCGTACTCTTCTTCGGTCGGGATCGCGGCCGAGGTTTCCAGCCCCTCGCTCGCGTTGACGGCGTTTTCGGCGACCGGGATGTCGATCACGACCGCGTCGACGGTGCCGTTCTCCAACGCGCTGACCGCGTCGGGGCCCTGCGGGTATTTCCGCAGCTCGCCCGCTTCGCCCTCTTCTTCGACGAATTCCTGCCCGGTCGTGCCCTGCTGGACGCCGACCGTCGCCCCGGCCAGTTTCTCGACCGAGTCGATCTCGCTGCCTTCTTTGACCAGGATCGCCTGTTCGGAGATGTAGTACGGGTTGGTGAAGTCGACCGTTTTCTCGCGTTCGTCGGTGATCGTCGCCGCGGAGGCCACGACGTCGAAGTTGCCCCGTGCGAGGTCGAGGAAGATCGTGTCGAACGAGGTGTCCTGGAACTCGACTTCACGGTCGATCGATTTCCCGACGGCTTCCAGGAGTTCGATGTCGCAGCCGGTGTAGTTGCCCGCTTTGCCCTGCTCGAACGGGGGGTAGGGGATGTCGGAGCCGACGGTCAGGGGCTCGCCTCCGCCTCCACTGCCGCCACCGCCGCTGGTGGTGTCGTCGTCACTGCTCCCGCAGCCCGCCACG
>DASZDI010000077.1:0-1755 GCA_035942135.1 Solirubrobacterales bacterium
GGGCTACTGATACGGGGTCGTAGTCCACGCTTTGCGCACCTTAATGACGGCGGCAGCCGCCGCTACTGCTCGATGTCGAAGGTGAAAGTGGTGGTGCCGACGGTGACCTGGTCGCCGGGGCTGAGCCGGGTCGAGGGAACGCGGCGCCCGTTGACCTTGATCCCGTTGGTGGAGCCGAGGTCGGCGATCTGCCAGTCGCCGTTCTCCGCGCGCCGCAGCTCGGCGTGGCGACGGGAGACGTTGGGGTCGGAGAGCACGCACTCGACCGACTTCGAGCGCCCGATCGTCGCCCGCGGGCCGTCGAGGACGTAGCGGCGGTCTTCGAGCGAGACGACGGCGCGGGTGGAGACCAGCGCCCCCACCGCCTGCTCGGGCCGCTTCGGCCGGCTGCGGTCGCGCTCGCGGACCGCCGAGTAGACCATCGTGTGGCCCTCTTCGCCCTGCTCGGGCGCGGCCCCCTCGTGCGCGGGCGGCTTCACCAGCCGCGCCTGGATCCCGAACTCGCCCAGCCGCAGCCGCTCGTCGGTCTTGAACTCGACCGCGGGCCGGGTCAGCAGGTCGTAGCCGCGCCGGCGGGCGTGCTCCAGCAGGTAGCCGGAGAGCTCCTGCTCGAGCGAGCGCTCGTAGCCTTCGAGCTTGCCGCGGTCCTGGCGCGAGAGGAAGACCGCGTACTCGTTGGGGACGTAGACGCGCTGGACCGAGGCGGTCTTGTGGGCGTCCATTTCCTTGGCCAGCTTGCGGGCCAGTTCGACCGGCTGCACCTCGGAGCTGAAGGCACGGCTGAAGACCCCCTCGACGAGGCCCTCGAACATCGACTCCAGACGACTTAACGCACCGATGGCGAAATCCTACGGAAGGGCCGTCAGGGGAGGGCCGCGCCGTTGAGGGCGAGGAAGCCGCCGACGGCCGCGGCGGCGGCCAGCGCCCCGAAGCGGGCGGCGAGGCGGCCGTGGGAATCGGCGAGGTGGTCGGCGAGCTCGTCGAGGCAGTCCTCGATCGCCGTCCCCAGCTGCTCCAGCGAGGGGCGGTGGTTGGGACGGGGCGAGAGGCAGGCGTCGATCGTCTCGGTCAGCTCGCGCGGCAGGTCGGGACGGAGGCGGCGCAGGCGGCGGGCGCGGGCGCCGATCGCGCGGGCGGTCGCGGCGGGGGTGGCGCGCCGGTGCGGGTTCTCGCCGCTCCAGCACTCGTACAGCGTCAGCGCCAGCGAGTAGACGTCGGCCTCGGGCCCGGCCGGGCGCCCCTCCGCCTGCTCGGGCGACATGTAGGCGAGGGTGCCGACCACGTCGCCGACCGCGGTCAGCGGCGCGTCGTCGGCGAGGTGGGCGACGCCGAAGTCCATCAGCTTCGCCCGCGGTTCCCCGTCCTCGACCACCTGCACGTTCTGCGGCTTGATGTCGCGGTGGACGACGCCGCGCGAGTGGGCGTGGGCGAGCGCCTCGCAGAGATCGGCGCCGATCTCGCCGATCTCGCGGTCGGAGAGCTCACCGGCGTGGGCGAGGCGGGCCAGGGTCGAGCCCTCGACCAGCTCGGTGACGAGCAGCGCGTTGCCGTCCTCCTCGCCGAGCTCATAGAGGGTGACGATGCCGGGGTGGTTGAGGCGGGCGGCGGCCTGGGCCTCGCGGAGGACGCGGCGGCCTGCCTCCCCCCGCTGCTCGATCGCCTTGACCGCGACCGGGCGCTCCAGCCGACCGTCCCAGGCCTCGTAGACGACGCCGAACCCGCCGCTGCCGATGCGGCGCTCGATCAGGAAGCGGT
>DASZDI010000078.1:0-7260 GCA_035942135.1 Solirubrobacterales bacterium
CCTTTGTACATCGCACGGCGTACAAAGGACGAACGCCGGGGTCATTCGCCGGAGTCGCCGCGGGATTCCTCGATCGGCGGTGGGCGGTCTTCGGTGGTGACGTTGGCGAGCAGCGGGAAGAGCAGGGCGCCGAGGAAGATCAGGATCACGCCGGCGGCGACCAGCCAGCGGGCGCGGCTGAGGTGGCCGAGGATGCCGACCACGAAGCCCGCCAGCATCAGCGCGATGTAGGGCGTCGGGCTGTGCGGGAGCAGCTCGGCGAGCGGCAGGGAAAGGTCGAGCACCGGGCGGATTATCATCGCCCGATGGCTGAAGGCTCCGTCGCGGAGGTCAAGGAGGCGCTCGCCGAGGTCGGCTACCTCGCCGACGAGCCCGCCGCGCTGGTCTCCTTCCTCGCCCAGAAGCTGGGCAAGCCGGTGCTGGTCGAGGGGCCCGCCGGGGTCGGCAAGACCGAGCTGGCGAAGGCGCTCTCGCGGGCGACCGGGCGCGAGCTGGTGCGCCTGCAGTGCTACGAGGGGCTCGACGAGGCGAAGGCGATGTACGAGTGGAACTACCGCAAGCAGCTGCTGCGTATCCAGGCCGGCGGCGAGGCCGGTTGGGACGACGTCCAGGACGACATCTTCAGCGCCGACTTCCTGCTCGAGCGGCCGCTGATGCAGGCGATCGCCAGCCCCGAGCCGGTGGTGCTGCTGATCGACGAGATCGACAAGACCGACCAGGAGTTCGAGGCGATGCTGCTCGAGCTGCTCTCCGACTTCCAGATCACGATCCCCGAGCTGGGCCAGATCTCGGCGACGACGATGCCGATCGTTGTCCTCACCTCGAACGACTCGCGCGAGCTGACCGAGGCGCTGAAGCGGCGCTGCCTCTACCTCTGGCTCGACTACCCGGAGATGGAGCGGGAGATGGAGATCGTCCGCCTCCACGCCCCCGAGCTCTCCGAGACGTTGGCGCGGCGCATGGTCGAGGTGATCCGGATGGTGCGCGCGCTCGACCTGAAGAAGCCGCCCTCGATCGCCGAGTCGATCGACTGGGCGCGGACGCTGCTGCTGATGGGCGCCGAGGACATCGACCAGGAGACGTTCCGGCAGTCGATGTCGATCATCGTCAAGCACCGCACCGACATCGACCTGGTCGCCGACCGGGTCGGGGTGAAACTTGCCGACCCCCTACGGGCCGAAGGCTGACGCCGGGCCGCCCGGGATGGCGGCGAAGCTGCTCGGCTTCTGCGAGGAGCTGCGCGGCGAGGGGGTGGCGGTCGGGACCTCGGAGATCCTCGACGCCTTCGCGGCGCTGGAGCAGGTCGACTGGACCTCGCGCGCCGACTTCCGCGAGGCGCTGGCGGCGACGATCGCCAAGTCCCAGGACGACCGCCGCGTCTTCGAGCTGATCTTCGACCGCTACTTCTTCCGCACCGCCGAGGCGGAGGCGGTGCAGCGGGGCGTCACCGAGCACGGCGAGGGCGGCCAGCCGGCCGGCGAAGGCGAGCGCTTCGACATGGACGAGCTGAGCGAGGCGATCCGCGAGGCGATCGCCGCCGACGACCAGGACGCGATGCGAGACCTGGCGCGGCTGGCGATCGCCGCCTTCGGCCGCGCCGAGGGCTCGGGCGTGGTCGGCGTCGACGTGCAGCGGATTCGCCGCACCCTGGGGCTGACGGCGGGGACGCAGCCGCCGGGCGAGGACGGCGCCGAGCGGCCGCCGATCGACCGCGAGCAGCTGACCGGCTTCGAGCGCCACCTGCGGCGCGAGCTCGAGCGCGACCTGATCGAGCGGACCGAGACGCTGCCCCCCTCCCGGCCGTTGGCCGAGCTCGACCGCGCCCTGCCGACCAGCCCCACGCAGGACCTGGCCGCCGTCCACCGCGCCGTCTCGCAGATGAAGCGGCGGCTGGCGACCCTCGGCCACGAGCAGCGCGGCCGCAAGAAGGGCCGACACGTCGACGTGCGGCGGACGATGCGCGCCTCGCTGGAGACCGGCGGCGTGCCGCTGCGGCTGCGCTACCGGCCGAAGCGGCCGCGGCGGCCGGAGATCTACGTCCTCTGCGACGTCTCCACCTCGGTCACCTCGGCCAGCGTCTTCTTCCTCTCGGTCCTCCACGCCCTCCACGACTCGTTCCGGAAACTGCGCAGCTTCGTCTTCATCGAGCGGATCTCCGAGGTGACCGACGTCTTCGAGCACGAGCGCGACTTCGCCGTGGTGGCGCAGAAGATCTCCAGCGAGGGCGGCGTCGCCGACGTCTCCGGCTACACCGACTACGGCCGCGTCTGGCTCGAGTTCCTGACCGAGATCTCCGACGACCTCGACCCGCGCTCGACCGTGATCGTGCTCGGCGACGCCCGCACCAACGGCCGCGAGCCCCACGCCGAGGTCTTCGCCCAGATCGCCGAGCGGGCCGGGCGGCTGTTCTGGCTCAACCCCGAGCCGAAGCTCTACTGGAACTACGGCGACTCGGTGATGGCCGCCTACGAGCATCACTGCGACGGCGCCTTCGAGTGCTGGACCACCAAGCACCTGGAGAACTTCGTCAACGTCGTCGCCGGCGCGGCGCCCGCCGCCGAATGAGAGCGCTGCTCCTCCGCCACGGCGAGTCGGTCCACAACGCCGCCCGCAGCGGCGAGCCGGCGCCGGGCTCCGACGGCGACCTGTTGACCGAGAAGGGCCGCGAGCAGGCGCGTGCCGCCGGCGCCGGCCTGCGCGAGCTTGGGATCACCCGCCTGCTGAGCAGCCCGCTGCGACGGGCGCGGGAAACGGCGCAGGCGGTCGGCGAGGCGCTCGGGCTCGACGCCGAGGAGATCGACTACGTCGGCGAGCTGACCTCGGGAGAAACCTTCGAGGGGGCGATCGAGCGGGTGCGGCGGCTGAAGGCCGAGCTGGAGTCCGGCGCCGACGGCGAGCTGCCGCTGCTGGTCACCCACGGCATCTTCCTCCGCTTCTTCCTCCTCGACTCGGTCCTCGGCGACGACTTCGAGGCGCCGATGGCGGCGGGCATCTGGAACCTCGGCTCGCACAACTGCGGCCTCTCGGTCTTCGCCCACGGCGAGAGCCGGGACCCGGTCGGGAACCCGATCCCCGGCTGGACCTGCCTCACCTGGATGGAGCGACCGTGGAGTCGGCCGTAGCGATCCGCACCACGTCGGGCGATGCCTGCGCCTGATCGGTGACGATCGCCCCCTCGGGCGGCGCCACCGGGCCGTCCAGCAGCGGGTCGTCGGTCTCCCGCATCCAGGCGTCGAGGCGCTCCCGCATCTCGTCCAGGACCTCGGCGTGGGCGGGCTCGTCGGCGACGTTGCTGCCCTCCTGCGGGTCCAGCACCAGGTCGTAGAGCTGCTCCTCGGGCACCTCCTGCTCCCCCCAGCCGGCCTCGACCAAGAGGTCCTTGGTGGCGCTGTCGTCGCAGTTAGCCAGGACCGGATACGGGTACTCGTCAAATCTCCTTATGTACTTCCAACGCTCGGTCCGGACCGCCCGATGAGGCTGGTAGGCGGCGTGATAGGTCGTCTCGGTGAAGATCGCCTCGTGGAGGCGATCGACCTCCCCCCGCACCAGCGGCATCAGCGACTTCCCCTGCAGCCAGTCGGGGTGCTCGGCGCCGGCGAGGTCGCAGAGGGTCGGGAAGACGTCGAGGTGGCTGACCGGCGCGTCGACGACCTTGCCGCCGCTGAAGCCGGGGCCGCGGACGATCATCATCACCCCGATGCCGCGGTCGAACAGGGTCGCCTTGGCGCCGGGGAAGGCGATGCCGTGGTCGGTGGTGCAGAGGACGAGCGTGTTCTCGACCAGCCCGTAGTCGTGGAGGGCGTGGAGGACGGCGCCGATCCCCTGGTCGAGGGAGCGGGCGCTGGCCTTGAACGCCGCCATGTCGCGGCGGGTCGCGGGCGTGTCCGGCAGGTTGGCGGGCGGCTGCGAGTAGAGCGTGTCGCGGACCGAGGTCGGGGCGGAGAAGTCGCGGTGGGTCTCGAAGAAGCCGACCGACATGAACCAGGGCGTGTCGGGGGCGTCGGCGAGGGCCTTGATCGTCAGCGGCGCGACGAAGGAGGCGTGGGTGGAGTCGACCGGGACGACCTCGTCGTAGCCGATCGCCTCCGGGTCGGCGGAGATGTGCTGTTCGCCGATCAGGACGGAGCGGTAGTCGGCCCGGCGCAGGGTGTGGACCCAGTGCTGCCCGTAGTCGTTCAGCTTCCAGCCCCGGTGGGCGAGCCCGAGCATGCCGTTGTTGTGGCAGTAGAGCCCGGTGAGGAGGCTGGCGCGGCTGCCGGAGCAGGTCGGCGCGGCGCAGAAGGCCTCGCGGAACAGCACCCCCTGGTCGGCGAGCATCTGGATGTTCGGGGTCGGGACCTGGAAGCCGTAGGGCTGGACGTAGCGGCCGGTGTCGTGGGAGTGGATGTAGAGGATGTTGGGCGGTTGCACGTCCTTCCAGGTTATCGATCCGCCCCTGTTTACTTCTTTGTTGATTAGGTTAGTTAGGAAAGCAATGTCATCCGCTCAGAGACAACCCGATCGCTCCTACATCGTCTGCGCCACCCCCCGCAGCGGCAGCACCCTCGTCTGCCACGCCTTAGAGGAAACCGGCGTCGCCGGCAGGCCCGAGGAGTACTTCGAGGCGCTCCGCCACAGCGGCCGCCCCCGTCGCCCGGAGGAGTACTTCCTCGGCGTCGAGGACCAGTCGATCCGCGACCACCTCGGCGAGCGCAGCGTCGGCTCCGACCCGCAGCCCCGCTCCCCCCTCTGGAGCCGCGCCGCCTACGACCGCTACCTCGAATGGGCGATGGAGACGGGCACCACCGACAACTGCGTCTTCGGGGCGAAGCTGATGTGGGGCTACTTCGGCGAGTTCGTCAGCCTCCTGCGCAACATCCCCGCCCACCGCGACGTCCCCCTCGCCGAGCTCCTCCCCGCCGTCTTCCCCGACCTCACCTTCGTCCGCGTCGTCCGCGCCAACAAGGTCCGCCAGGCGGTCTCGCTCTGGAAGGCGGTGCAGACGGCGACCTGGCGCGAGGACCAGGCCAGCGCCAAGGCCGCCTCGGTCGAGGAGGACGGCTCTCCCCCCTACCGCAGCTTCATCGAGGAGCACCGCCCGCAGCTGCGCTTCCACTACAAGGCGATCGACCACCTGCTCCAGCAGCTGCTCTGGGAAGAGGCCTCCTGGGACGCCTTCTTCGAGCACGCCGGAATCAAGCCGATCCTCGTCCTCTACGAGAACTTCGCCGCCGACTACGAGACCAGCACCCTCAACCTCCTAGAGCGCCTCGACCTCTCCCCGCCCGACGACTTCGAGTTCGAACCGCGGATGAAGCGCCAATCCGACCGGATCAACGACGACTGGACCCGGCGCTATAGCGAGCTGCGGCTGGGAACGGACTTCGACCTGGTGCCGGTGCCGGTGGAGAACGCGGCGCGTTAGCGGGCGACCCAGGCGTACAGCTCGTTCCTCGCAGAGAGACTCCCCCGCGCAATCCGAAGAAAGCGGCTAGATGTCAGCTACCGTGCCCAAGCTCCGCGCCCGATAAGAGGCGTTACGTGAACAGGAGCAAACAACCCCGCTTGGCTCAGCCGAAAAACATAAACTGGTCAGATCGATCCACTTGAGCCCCTTCTTCTCACTGCACTTGCGCGAATCGCCGAAGGATCATTAGGCGCGGCCGGCTCCCAGCTCTGGGATGAGCTGCGTGACCTTTTTAAGCGACGAGATAGCACCAGCGAAGAAGGCCTGGAGGTCATCACCTCCGGCCGAGTTGCGGACATAGATCCGAAAACCCTCGCTGGAGCCCTGGCAAACGAGGCCGCGAGCGACTCTCGGCTCCGCGGGGACCTAGAGAGATGGCAAGCTCAAGTGCAGCTTCATATCGATGGAGATGTTTCGAACAACATCACCGGCGAGATCCACGGCAAGGCAGTGCAGGCTCGCGACATCGGCTCCCTGCGAATTGATTAGAAGAGACAGCGAAGACGTAGGCCCTCAGCGTTAGCGACTAGGGAGGAGTCACCGAGCCAGATGCTTGAGTCCTGGATACGAGTGCCGATCGGAGAGGAAGCTGAGCGGGGGTCGATGCCCTTCAAAAAGACCGTGCTTGCCCTCGCCCGCACCTTCAACACCACGGTGCGGCTGCTTGATGTCCTGCCCGAGCTTCTACACGACCATCGGATTCAGGTTCTCTTCGCCCTCTCCGACGAGCGGTCGCCGTTCGACGACGGGACGGTCGAGCTTGTCCGGGAAATGGGCGGGCGAATGGTGCCCTGGGAGCAGGCGCTTGCCACCGAGTTCGACCTCATCATCGGGGCCAGCTTCACCGGTGGCTTCCGACAGCTGCGCGGTCCGCAGATGATCATCTCCCACGGAACCGGGATCGCGAAGACCACCGCGATCCCCCCGGGCGGCGAAGTCGAGACCTCCGATGCATGGACGCCTACTCGGCGAAATGGCGACGGGGATGCGGTCCGGACGGTCAATGTCATCGCCCACTCCTTCGAGTTGGAGATCTTCGCCGCCGACCAGCCCGAGGGGGTCTCCTTTCTCGTCGCGGGGGACCCCTGCTTCGATCGCCTGGAGGCCAGCCTGCCCACCGTCGAGCGCTATCGCCGAGCGATGGGAGTGCCCGACGGAACCCGCTTGGTGGTCGTCACCTCCACCTGGGGGCCGACCTCGCTGCTCTTCCAAGACCCCGGACTGCCGGCGCGTTTGGTCGCCGAGCTGCCGACGGATGAGTTCCAGGTGGCGCTGGTCCTGCACCCCAACATCTGGTTCGCCCACGGGGCCTGGCAGGTACGGACCTGGCTACACCGAGCCCTGGCGAGCGGCCTGACTCTTGTTTCTCCGCAGGACGCATGGCGTGGTGCCCTCGTCGCCGCCGACCTGGTGGTGGGGGACCACGGAGCCGTCACCTTCTATGGAGCTGGTCTTGGCAAAGCGATCTTGCTGGGCTCGGATGGAGGTAAGGAAGTGGTCACCGACACGCCGAGCGATCGCTTCATGCGCGCCGCACCGAAGCTGGTCAAATCCGAGCCGCTGCTTTCACAGGTCGAAGCGGCTCTGGCCGACCATCGCGGAAACCGTTACGAGGCGATCGTGGACGGCATGTTTGAGTACCGCGGGGAGGCGCTCGAGCGGATGCATTCCGAGATCTACAAGATCATTGGCCTCGAGCCACCGCCAACGAAGCCCCGGGTGCTCGCAGTTGATCTGCCGGCAGTCGATCGCGCTGAGATCACCGCTCATCGAGTTCTCGCGCGGCATGAGCAAGACGCGACGACCATCTGGCG
>DASZDI010000079.1:0-5851 GCA_035942135.1 Solirubrobacterales bacterium
GGGGTAAGGCAGGTCGGGTACGGAGAAAGCCATCGGAAGTTGCTCCTTTTCGGTTTGAAAGTCCGTCCGGAGCCTAACTACTCCCCGCCTCTCGCCCGCGGCACCGTGTCCGGGTCGCCGCCGGTCCATTCGTTGAACCGGTACCAGGCGGGCTTCGCCTCCCGCTCCCTGGTCAGCAGCCCGGCCGAGCCGCAGAAGACGCAGCTGCCGCCCTCGTCGGTCCAGGTGAACCACCAGACGCCGCCGACCCGCCAGCGGACGCGGTTGGCGGAGAGCATCGAGAAGGCCTTTTCGAGCTGGTTCGCCTGCCCCCAGATCCCCCGCTGCCAGCGGGTCGGGCCGCTCGCCGAGCCCCAGCCGAGCTCGGTCACGTAGAGCGGCGTGCCGCCGTCGTTGTGGCGGCGCATGATCCGCCGCAGGTTGCGCAGCTGCGCCCCCATCGCCCTGGCGTCGGCGACGTAGGGGTGCAACGCGACCCCGTCGAAGAACCGCTTCACGTTCCCCGCCCGGTACATGCGGCTGAGGAAGTCGCCGGAGGCGATGTTGGGCGGGATCTGCAGCGGCCGCCCGAAGAGGCCGCCGACGATCGCCTTCGAGCCCGGCGCCGCGCGGTGGATCACCCGGCCCGCGATCCGGATCAGCTGCGCGAACCGCCGCGGTTCCGGCTCGCTGGCGAAGGTGACGATGTTCTCCTCGTTCCAGATCTCCCAGCGCCGCATCGGCATGTAGGGCAGCTCCTCTTCGCCGCGCCAGAAGCCGCCGCCCGGCCCGTAGCGGTTGACCGCGGCCCGCAGGAAAGAAGCCCAGGCGCGCCGCTGCCAAGCGTTGTAGACCGGCAGGTCGATGCCCTCCGAGGTGACCCACTCGGGGGAGGCGGTGATGAAGGGGAAGATCGTCAGCCCCTCCCGCGCCGCCAGCCTGACCTCGTGGTCGAACCACTCCCAGCGCCGTTCGGCGACGGCCGGGTTCTCGGGCTCGACCGCCCCCCAATACAGCGGGAACCGCACGCTGTAGATCCCCGCCTCCCGCATCAGCTCATAGTCCTTCTCGGTGTCCGAGTTCTGCGGCGAGATCCCGACGAAGCCCGGCGGCAGGTAGCCCTGAGCGCCCGCCGGCGCCACCGCCAGCAGCAAGAGAACAAAGATCGGAATCGCCCTGCGCGCCATCATCGAGTTGGAACCGCCACCCCGCCCAAAGTAGCGGCCGAGCCCCCCTGTCCGCGCCCCCTTCCCCCCTCTGAGATAATCAGCCCTCTCGGGGCGTGGCGCAGCCTGGTAGCGCGCACCGTTCGGGTCGGTGAGGTCCCCGGTTCAAATCCGGGCGCCCCGATGACTGCGCTTTGAGGTTGCTTTTTGTGACCTCAAAGCGCGACTCGCGAGCCTGGATCAATCAGCCGTGACTTCCAGGTCCTCGAGATCGGCTAGATCGCGCGTGCGGCCGGCGGCGCGCTTCATCGCCTTCAGGTCGTCCTTTGAGCAGACCGCGACGGCGACACCGAGGATCTCCGCCTCGATCGCTCCCGAGCGCAATTCCTCGTAGCTCGGAACGCCATCGAGGCCTTGAACGATGTCGAGGCGGCCGAGGTCGGTCTCGATTGCGACCTGCTCGCCGCCTGTCAGGGCCGCAGCGATCGAAATCGGGCTGCCGAGTAGAGCTTCACCTTGATGGACACGTCCATTGGCAGCGACGGCGACCTCGGCTACCCGGCGCAGATTCTCTGGCTCGGGCGCGACCACGATGTCGACGTCCTTCGTGCCCCGCACTACGCCCCAGGCGCCCACAGCCAATCCGCCGACCACCACGAACTCCACATCGGCTGCCACAAGACGGCGGAGCAGCTCGTCGAAGGCAGGTTCAGTCAACTCTGGCAGCGGCGCCGGCGAACCGCATCAGCTTGTGGCTGAGGGCGATGGTTTCGGCCAGGTTCACGCTGACCGGTCGCTGCGCGTCTTCGCGGATTCTCTGCACTCGTACCGCTTCGGCTTTCTCGGCCGCTGAGGACGTGCCGGCTTTCTCCGTCTCCATGGCCACGATGCTAGCGGCGCCGGGGCGTGCCGCCCTATCCTGAGGCCGTGCCGACCGACGACGCCCGCCCGCGCCGCCACCTCCCCGTCGACCTGCCGGGGGGCGAAGCCGGGCCGATCCGGAAGATCCTCTTCCGGCTGGTGATCGCGCTGGCGCTGATCGCGCTGGTCGCGGTGATCACCTATCTCGGGCGGGAGGGCTACGTCGATCCGGAGGACGAAACGATCAGCCTGCTCGACGCCTTCTACTACTCGACGGTCTCGATCACGACGACGGGATATGGGGACGTGCGGCCGGCTTCGGACGAGGCGCGGCTGCTGACGACGGTCCTGGTTACGCCAGCCCGCATCCTCTTCCTGATACTGCTGGTCGGCACCACCTTGGAGATACTTGCGGAGCGGAGCCGGACGGCTTATCGGATCGCCCGCTGGAGGAGACACTTGAAGGACCACACGATCATCTGCGGTTACGGGGTCAAGGGCCGCACGGCGGCGCGGACGCTGATGGACAAGGGCACCGACCCCGAGGAAATCGTCGTCATCGAGCCCAAGGAGGAGGCGAGGACGAGGGCGACTGCGGACGGGCTGTCGGCGGTCGACGGCAGCGCCGACCGGCAGGAGGTGCTGCTCGAGGCGGGGGTGCGCGACGCCTCGGCGCTGATCGTCGCCCCGGAGCGCGACGACACCGCCGTCCTCATCACCCTCACCGCCCGCGAGCTCAACCCCCGCGCCTGCATCGTCGCCGCCGTCCGCGAGGAAGAGAACGTCCACCTCCTGCACCAGAGCGGCGCCAACTCGGTGATCACCTCGTCCGGGGCGGCCGGCCGCCTGCTCGGGCTCTCGACCCACACGCCGCAGATCACCGAGGTGATGGAGGACCTGATGACGGTCGGCGAGGGCCTCGACCTCTCCGAACGGACGATCGGCCCCGAGGAAGCGGGCCCCACCCCGGCCGGCCCCGGCCAGTCGATCATGGTCGCGATCGTCCGCGACGGCGAGGTGATCCGCTTCGGCGATCCCCGCGTCGCCGAGCTACAGGCCGGCGACCGGGTGCTGGAGCTGTTCAGCCACCGAAGCTGACGACGCTGCCGCGGTAGGCCGCTCCCCGGACCCCCCGCGCGAAGGCGTCGATCGCGCTGGCGGAGGTCTCGATCGGCCAGTCCATTCCGCTTTCGAACTTGTCGAACCAGACGAGGCCGCGGATCTTCGGGTACCTGCTCGGCAGCGCCTTCAGCATTTCGCCGATCCACTGCGCCTTGGAGCCGCCCTGCTCGGTCGAGGCGATCTCGCCGATCACCATCGGCTTCGAGGGTGCGACGTTCTGGACGATCTCGTCGTAGGTCCGCTCGTAGAGCTGGTCGAACGTCCGCCAGCGGTCCTTTTTCGCCGGGTTGGTGCCCGAGTTGTAGCCGTCGAGGCAGGTCCAGTCGACGTAGGAGTCGCCGGGGTAGACCTCGGCGAGGTCCTGGAACACGCCTTCGAAGTCGACGTTGGGGCACCAGACCCAGGTCGCGTTGGTCGCGCCGACGCCGCTGACGATGTCGTGGACGTGGCGCCAGGCGGTGACGAACTCGCCCCGCTGGTTGCCGTTGACGCCCTCCGACCAGGGGAACCAGTCGCCGTTCATCTCCCAGTTGAAACGCAGGAAGAAGGGGTGCCCCCAATCGCGCGCGTCCCGCGCCCAGTCGCGGATGAAGCCGTCGTAGCGGCCGGAGATCACGTCGGAGAGTTCGAAGTCCGGCTGCACCTCCCTGGAGGGGATCGCCTGCGAGCTCCAGCTGAAGAACGGGATCGCGCCGTGGTTGCGGATCGTCTGCATCTCCTCGTCCGGGAAGCGGTAGTAGGAGCAGCCCGAAGAGCCGCACTCGGCGAAGGGCGCCATGAAGTGGATCAGCGACATCTTCTTGCCGAGCATCGCTTCGAGCTGCCGGGCGCCGCCCATGTCCCACGGGACCTGCTCGCCGTTGAGCTGGTCGTGGATCAACGCCCCCCAGTAGATCGGGCGGGCCCCGGCCGACTGCCTGCGCTTGCAGCGGCGAGCTTGCCTGCACTTGCCTTTCTTGCCCTTGCTCAGCGCCCGCTCGGCGATGCCGATCCCGGGCTTGCCGGGGAGACGGGATTCGGCGGTCGGGACGGCGGTGGACGCGCCGAGGGTCAGCAGCAGGGCGGACGCGAGCAGCGCCACGGGCAGCAGACGGAGACGCAGGAGGGCCATGCAGTTGCCATCGGTACTCCCGTGGCCCGGCTTTAGGCCCCTGGGTGACTAATCGAGCCCGAAGCCGCGGCGCCGATCGGCCGGGACGAGCTCCCGGTGCTCCGGGTGCTGGGCGATGTACTCGCTGACGTAGGAGCAGACCGGCAGCACCTCGAGCCCGGCCTCGCGGGCGTCGCGCAGGGCGAACTCGATCAGCTCGCCAGCCAGCCCCTGCCCTCGCAGTGCGGGCTCGACACCGGTGTGGGTGAAGGAGACCCGGTCGCCCTCGCGGACGTAGTGGGCGGCCCCGACCACCCGGTCGTCCAGCCGCAGCTCGTAGCGGCAGCGCTCGGGGTCGTGGCTGATCGCTTTATCGGACATGTTGTCTCATGCTTCTCACTACCCGGAGACCGGTCCCTCAAAGAGCGTCCGGCGCGCCGCTAGGGTCTTCCCATGGACCCCTCCTCCGCCTTCGAGGTCCACGAGGCAGACCTGCACGGGCACCGCGCCGTCTACCGGACCGCCGGAAGCGGCCCGAACGTCGTCCTCATCCACGGGATGATCAACTCCTCGCGGCACTGGGAGGCGGTCGCGCAGCGGCTGGCCGGCTCCTACCGGGTGATCGCGCCGGACCTGATCGGCCACGGCGACGCGGCGACGCCGCGGGGGGACTACTCGCTGGGGGCGCATGCGGCCGGGATCCGCGACCTGCTGACGACGATCGGGGTCGAGCGGGCGACGATCGTCGGGCACTCGCTCGGCGGCGGCGTCGCGATGCAGTTCTTCTACCAGTTCCCCCAGCGCACCGAGCGGCTGGTCCTGATCTCCAGCGGCGGGCTCGGCCATGACGTCAGCCCGCTGCTGCGCGGGGCGGCGCTGCCTGGCTCGGCGGCCCTGCTGAGGCTGGCGACGCGGCCACGGCTGGTCGGGGCGATCGCCGCCGCGGGGGCGCGCCTGCGCGAGCGGGGCAACTCCAACGGCGTCTACCTGCAAGCGGTCGCCCGCGCGCTCGGCCCGCTGCAGGAGCCCGGCTCCCGCCGCGCCTTCCTGCAGACGCTGCGCTCGGTGATCGACGTCCAGGGCCAGAAGGTCAGCGCCCAGGACCGCCTCTATCTGCTCGGGGAGATGCCGACCCTGATCGTCTGGGGCGAGCGCGACCGCACGATCCCGCTCTCCCACGGCCTCGAGGCCGAGCGCTCGGTCCCCAACTGCCGCTTCGAGACCCTCCCGCGCGCCGCCCACTTCCCCAATCTCGAAGACCCCGAGGGGCTGGCGGCGGTGCTCGCCGACTTCCTCGCCACCACCGCGCCCGCCCACATCGTCGACTCCGAGTGGCGCGACGTGATCTCCCGCCGTGCCCGCCTGCGCCGGGTCGCCTAGAAGCGCATCGGATTTCGAGCACACCCTGGTGTGTCGAATCTCGGCCGCGCGATCGCGCTACCGGACCGCGGCGATCGCCGCTTCGACCTCGGCCAGCGACGGGGCCTCCTGGAGCGTCTCGGTGCCGCCGGGGCCGGTCACGATCATCGCCTGGCCGGTGCGGATGCCGAGATCGCGCCCCAGCTCCTCGTCGGCTTCGAGCCGCTCTTTGATCGCCCCCTCGGGAGCGCTGCCCTCTTCGAGGGCTTTCTCC
>DASZDI010000080.1:0-2014 GCA_035942135.1 Solirubrobacterales bacterium
CGTCAGAAGGGCTTCATGGTCGGAATCGACCTCGGCGACCACGACGCGCGCCTGCGGATGGGCCACCGGGTGACGGTAGAGGCCCGCGAGCGCGGCGCCTTCATCCGCCCGCTCGGCAACACGGTCGTCCTCATGCCCCCCCTCTCGATCTCCGCGGACGAGCTGCGCGAGCTCGTCGGCATCGCAGCGGCTTCGATCCAAGCCGCGGTTGCCGAGTCGATACTCCCCGTGTGACGGATCCGGAGGTCCCCCGTAGTACGGGCATGGAGCAGACGCTGGTGGCAGAGGCAAAGGACGCGCCGGGTGCCGCCGACCTTGCCTTCGACCGCCTCTACCGCTCCAGCCGCGACGACGTCTACGCCTACGTCGCCAGCCTGCTGCGCGATGCGCCGGCGGCCGAGGAAGTCACCGCCGCCGCCTTCGAGCGCGCCTACCGCAAGCGCAACCGCTTCGACCCGCAGCGCGGCGAGCCGCGCGCCTGGCTGTTCGGGATCGCCCGCAACGCCGCCCTCGACGAGCTGCGCCGCCGCGGCCGCCAGGCCGAGCTGACGGCCGAGCCCGCGGACCTCGACGGCCTCGGCTCCGAGGAGCGGGTCGAGCGCAGCGAGCGCCGCCTGGCCGTCTCCGAAGCCCTGGAGCGCCTCGAGCCCCGCGAGCGCGAGCTGATCGCGCTCAAGTTCTTCGCCGGCCTCGCCAACGCCGAGATCGCCCAGGTGCTGGACATCGGCGAGTCGAACGCCGGCACGAAGCTGCACCGAGCCATGACCAAGCTGAGGGAGGCGTGCGATGGAGCCGCGTAAAGACGATCAATTGCTCGACGAGCTCCGCGCCCTGCGCCCGACCCCCCGGCCGGAGTTCGCCGCCGAGCTCGACGAGCGCGCCGCCGCGGGCTTCCCGCGGCGCTCGCGCCCGCGCGACGCTTCCCCCTCCTCGCCGTTCGAGGACCTGCTCGACCGCCTGCGCTCGCTCGGCCCCCGGCGCCTGCTGCTGCCCGCGGCCGGGTTCGCGGTGCTGGCGATCGCCGTCGCCACGGCCGTGATCGCGGCGAGCGAATCGGACGAGAGCCGGCGGACCTTCCTCTCGGCCCCCAACCCGCAGACGCAGAGCGACCGCTCCGCCGGCGCCCCCGAGCACTACCCGGGCAAAGCCTCCGCGGGCGCCGGCGAGGGAGGCGCCGCCTCCGCAGCAGGGCCCGCAGTTGCGCCCGAAGAAGAAGCCGGGGTCCAGTACGAGGCGGAGGTCCCGAGCGTCCCGCCCTCGGCCGGAGACGCAACCGAAGCGAGCAACGCGGTCGGCCCCTCCCCCGCCGGCGGCTTCGACCGCCGCCACCGCGCCGTCGAACGCGCCGCGCAGATCGTCCTCGGCGCCGACCCCGCCGACGTCGACGAGGACGCCGCCGAGGTCTTCGAAGCGGTCCGCTCCCACGACGGCATCGTCATGCGCTCCTCCACCCGCGAGGGGAAGCCGGGCCAGGCCGGGGCCCGCTTCGAGCTGCTGATCCCGAGCGACAACCTCGGCGCCGCCCTCGGCGACCTCAGCGCGATCGACGAGGTCCGCTCGCGCCACGAGACGACCACCGACATCACCGCCCCCACCGTCCAGACCGGCGAGCTGCTGCGGGACTCGAAGGCGCGGATCGACAGCCTGCTCGGCCAGCTCGCCGAGGCGGACACGGAATCCGAGCGCGAAGCGGTCGAAGCCGAGCTGCGGCAGGAGCGCCGCCACCGCGCCGCACTGCGCGCCCAGCTCCAGAACCTCGACCGGCGGGCGAACCTCTCCCGGGTCTCGCTGCGTATCGTCACCGGCGGCGCCGACGAGCGCGCCGGCGCCGCCGGCGCCTGGGGCATCGGCGACGCCCTCGACGACGCCGGCCACATCCTCACCATCGCCGCCGCGGTGACCCTCGCCGTCCTCGGCCCGATCGCCCTGATCGCGCTGCTCGCCCACCGCGCCTGGGTCCGCCGCGAGCGCCGCCGCGTCCTCGGCTGAGCACCCCGCCGAGTCTGTCTCAGGT
>DASZDI010000081.1:0-5722 GCA_035942135.1 Solirubrobacterales bacterium
CTCCTGGCTGGCGATGGTCGCCGGCCGCTACTTCTGCGACGAAGAGGTGCCGCGGCGCGGCGAGCAGCAGCTCGCCGGCGGCCTCCTTTGTTACCTGCCCTACGAGGCCGCCGACGGCTGGGTCACCTGCGGCGCCCTGGAGCCGAAGTTCTGGGCCGCCTTCTGCAACGGCGTCGACCGTCCCGAACTGGTCGAGAAGCAGTTCGAGGCGCCGGGCTCGGAGGCCTGGGCCGAGGTCGCCGCCGTCTTCCGCTCCCGCAGCCGCGCGGAATGGCTCGCCTTCAACGACGAGCACGACTGCTGCATCGAGCCGGTCCTCGACCTCGACGAGGCGCTCGACTCCGAGCTGGTGCGGGCGCGGGGGATGGTCGTCGAGCTGGAGCAGCCGGAGCTGGGCACGGTCCGTCAGCTCGGCACGCCGGTGAAGATGAGCCGCACCCCCGCCGACCCGACGCGCCCTGCGCCCGCCTTCGGCGAGCACACCCACGAGGTCCTCGCCGAGGTCGGCTACTCGGAGGACGAGATCGCGGCGATGAAGGAGTCCGGCGCGGTGGCCGGCCCCGCCGTCGAGCCCTTCCGGGAGTTCCGCGCATGAGCGCCGACGGCGGCAACGGCACCAACGGGGACGGCCTGCTGCGGATGCGCGAGCTGGCCGAGGCCTCCGGCGTCCCGGCGCCTACCATCAAGCACTACCTGCGCGAGGGGCTGTTGCCGGAGCCGGTCAAGACCAGCCGCAACATGGCCTACTACCCGCCCGAGTTCGTCGACCGGATCAAGCTGATCAAGCGCCTGCAGGAGGAGCGCTTCCTGCCGCTGAAGGCGATCAAGAACGTCCTCGACGAGGACCCCGATCGGGCGGCGGCGATGCTCGCGCTGGGCGACCAGATCCTCGACCGTGCCCTCGCCGGCGAGCGCTCCCGCACCAGCGCCGCCGAGGTCCGCAAGCGCTACGGCGTCCCCAAGGAGGTGCTCGACCGCCTTGCCGAGCTCGAGGTCCTCACCCCCAACAGCCGCGGCTACTCGCCCTCCGACGTGACGATCATCGAGGCGATCAGCCGCTTCCGCGCCGGCGGCTACGACGAGCAGATCGGCTTCACCGTCTACGACACCCTCCGCTACAAAACCGCGCTCGCAGAGCTGGCCCGCCAGGAGGTCGACGTGGTGATGGAGCGGCTGGCCGGCGAGGTTCCGCCCGAGCGCGTGGTCGAGATGCTCGAAGCCGGCGCCCAGCCGCTGAAGGACCTGATCGCGGCCCTGCATACGAAGCTGATGGTCGCCGAGCTGGAGCGCCGCCGGTAGCTATCCGCGGCCCGCGGTGCCGGCGGCCACCGCCTCGCGCTCGGCTTCGATGTCGACGAGGCAGGTGAGGGCGTTGGTCTCCCGGGCCACCCGCCCCGCCTCGTCCAGGGCCTCGGCGGCCTCCTCGCCGCGGCCGGCGGCGTTGAAGGCGCGGCCCAGCGCCAGCAGCGCGATCGGGTGCGACCAGAGCAGGCCGCGCTCGTGGGAGACCCTGGCGGCCCGTTCGGCGAGCTCGATCGCCTCCTCGGTGCGGCCGAGGCCGGTCAGCGCCTGCGCTTTGATCTGCAGCCGCCAGGCCTCCATCTCGCCTCCCACCTCCATTGCCTCGCAGTAGATCCTGTCGGCGTCTTCGATCTCGGCCAGCGCCTCCTCGTACTCTTCGACCGCGATCTGCGCCCAGGCGAGGTGGGCGCGGGCGAGGCTGCGGGAGAAGACGTCGCCGATCCGCTCGGTCAGCTCGCAGTTGCGCCGGGCCATCGCCAGCGCTCCCTCGACGTCGCCGCGCATCGCCAGCAGCCCCACCTGGTTGCTGCGGATCCAGCTCGCCGTCTCCGGGTCGCCGGCCTCGTCGGCGATCCGCAGCGCGCGCTCGAAGAAGGAGGCGGCGCTGTCGATGTCGCCCTGCTCGCGGCGCACCATCCCCTTGCCCATTTCGGCCCAGGCCATCGGGCTGTGGAGGATGATCCCCGCGCCGACCGAGGGGTCTCCTCCGGCCAGCTCCATCATCTCGTCGAGGGCCGCGTCGTAGCCCGCAAAGTCGCCGGCGCAGAGGTAGGCGTAGGCGCCGGCGGCGCGGATCGCCACCTGCAGATGGCGATCGTCGGCCTGGTCGGCGAGCCGGTTCATCTCCTCGACGTCGGCGATCCATTCGCTCGTGTGGCGCTGGATCCCCGGCCGCCCGGAGGTCGACATCTTCAGCAGCACCAGCGAGTGCAGGTCGCCGCGGCGGTCGGCGAGCTGCTCCGCTTCGGAGACCAGCTTCTGCTGCTCGGCCGGGGCCATCCCGACTCTCCAGGCGACCTGCAGCTGCGCCAGTCGCGAGGCGATCGCGAGGGTGTCGGTTTCCTCGCTGCGCTCGCCCTCCGGGATCTCGTCGACCAACTCCATCACTTCCTGCCACAGCCGCAGCGCGTCGCCGGGGCGGCTGAGGCCGGTCCAGTAGCCCGCCCGCGCGGACCAGCGCGCGGCTTCCAGCGGCTTCCCGCCCTGGCGGAGGTGGTCGGCGATCAGCGCCGAGAGCTCGTCGAGGCGCTCGGGGTTGAGTGCGATCAGCGCCTGCGCGGCGGCGGTATGGGTGGCGGCTCGCTGCTCGGCGAGCTGCGTCCCGTAGGCGACCTCGCGGGTGAGCGGGTGGCGGAAGGCGAAGACCCGCTTCGGGTACATCTCCGCTTCGTAGAGGAAGCCGCCGGCGATCAACTCGCGAAGCGCCTCTTCCATCTCGGCTTCCTCGAGGCCGGCGGCCATCCCGAGCGCTTCTCCGCTGACCTCCTTGCCGACCACGGAGGCCGCCTGGAGCAGGTGCTTCGCGTCGGTGCCGAGGCGGTCGATCCGCGCTGCCAGCACGGCTTGGACCGTGACCGGCACGCCGGCGTCCTCGATCGGGCGGGCCAGGCGGTAGGCGCCGCGCTCGCCCTCAAGATGGCCCGACTCGGCCAGCTCGCGGACGATCTCCTCGATGAAGAAGGGGTTGCCGCCGGTGCGCTCGTGGATCGGCTCGTCGAGCCCGTCGAGCGAGGGGTCCTCGCCGGCGAGGTCGCGCAGCAGCTCCCTCGTGTCCTCGCGGGCGAGCGGCTGCAGCTCCAGCGTCTCGTAGATCGGCGAGCCCTCCCAGGCGGGCCTGTACTCGGGGCGGAAGTTGACCAGGACCAGGGTGTTGGTCTCCGCGATCCCCTCGACCAGTCGGCTCAGCATCGCCTGGCTGCCGTCGTCGAGCCAGTGCAGGTCCTCGAAGACGAGCACCAGCGTCTTGCGGCGCTTCGGGTTGTTGACCAGCCTGCAGAGCACGTCGCCGAGGGCGCGCTGGCGCGCCTCCGGGTTCATGTGGGCGACCGGGCGGTCCGGATCGGGCACGCCGAGGAAGTCGAACATCAGCGGCAGGTCGTCGGCGAAGGCGGCATCGAGCAGGAGCGCGCGGCCGGCGATCTTCTCGCGCGCCAGCTGCTCGGGCTCGTGGTCGCTGATCCCGAAGAAGGAGCGCAGCATCTGCAGGATCGGCATGAACGGGATCGACTTCCCGTGGGCCTGCGCCTGCGCCTCGAAGACCTCGACCCCGTCGCCGCGGCAGCGCCCGACGAACTCGTGGTAGAGGCGGCTCTTGCCGATCCCCGCTTCGGCGACGAGCCCGATCGCCGCGGCGTCGCCGTTGCGGGCGCGCTGGAGCGCGGCCTCCAGCCTCTGCATCTCCGTCGCCCGGCCGACGAAGCGGGAGAAGCCGCGCTCGCGCGCCAGGTCCAGCCGCGAGCGCGCCTGCCCGACCCCGGCCAGCTCGAAGACCCGGACCGGCCGGCTCGCGCCCTTGATCTCGAACTCGCCGAGGTCGCGGAGGTCGAGGTAGCCGCGGGCCAGCTCGGCGGCGTGCTCGGTCAGGTAGGCCCTGCCGGGCTCCGCCAGCGCCTCCATCCGCTGCGCGAGGCCGACGGTGTGGCCGATCGCGGTGTAGGCGCCGCCGCCCTCGCCGATCGCCCCGGCGACGACCTCGCCGGAGTTGATCCCGATCCGGGTCGAGAAGTTGAGGCCCTTGGCGCGGCGCAGCTCAGCCGCGTACCCGGCGACGTCGTCGAGCATCTGCAGGGCGGCGTAACAGGCGCGGCGCGCGTGGTCCTCGTGGGCGACCGGGGCGCCGAAGATCGCCATGATCCCGTCGCCGGTGAACTTGTCGACGGTGCCCTCGAAGCGGGTCACCGTCTCGGCCAGCAGCGAGAAGAAGCGCTGCATGATCTTGCGCCACTCCTCGGGGTCCTCCTGCTCGGCGAGGTCCATCGAGCCGCTCACGTCCGCGAACAGGACCGTTACCTGCTTGCGCTCCGCGTCGTCCTGAGGTGGCTCGTACACGACAGCCAGAGGTTACGCCTCCGCCCCTGCTCCTTGTGTGACACCCGGCCTATACTGCCGCTGTCGATTGACTAGTCAATCAACGGGGAGATCCTCACTTTGCGCGTTGCCGCGGTACAGCTCAATTCCACCGGCGAGAAGGACCGGAACCTGGCTACGGCCGAGCGCCTGGTGCGGGACGCCGCGGCCGACGGCGCCGAGCTGGTCGCGCTGCCGGAGAAGTGGAACCTGCTCGCCGACGGCGAAACGCTCGCGGCGGCAGCGGAGCCGCTCGACGGGCCGAGCCTGAGCGCGGCGCGGGATTGGGCGCGGAGCCTCGGCATCCACCTGCTCGCCGGCAGCATCTCCGAGCGCGGGGGGGAGGGGGAGAAGGCGTCCAACACCTCCGTCCTGATCGGCCCCGACGGCGACGACCTCGCCGTCTACCGCAAGATCCACATGTTCGACGTCGACGCCGGCGGCGTCTCCTACCGCGAGTCCGAGCACGAGCGGCCCGGCGACGAGCCGGTGACGGCGACGGTCGGGGGCCTGACCGCGGGCCTCACCGTCTGTTACGACCTCCGCTTCCCGGAGCTGTTCCGGATCCTCGCCCTGCGCGGCGCCAGGCTGATCGCCGTCCCCTCGGCCTTCACCCTGGCGACCGGACGCGACCACTGGGAAGTCCTCCTGCGGGCGCGGGCGATCGAGGACCAGGTCTTCATCCTCGCCCCCAACCAGGTCGGCGAGGCGCCGCCGCACTACAGCTCCTTCGGCCGCTCGATGATCGTCGACCCCTGGGGCGTGGTCCTCGCCACCGCCCCCGACGAAGAGTGCTTCGTCGGCGCCGACCTCGATCTCGAGGCCCAGGACCGCGTCCGCGAGTCGCTTCCCTCCCTCGCCAACCGCCGGCCGGCGGCGTATCGCTGGCCGCAGCCGACGGAGAGCCCCGCCTGATGGCGCAGGCGCCGCCCGCCGACAAACGCCGCCTCATCCTCGACGCCGCCGTCCGCGTCTTCGCCCGCCAGGGCTTCCACGCGACCCGCGTCTCCGACATTGCCGACGAGGCGGGGGTCGCCTACGGCCTCGTCTACCACTACTTCAAGTCCAAGGACGAGGTCCTCAACGAACTCTTCACCGAGCGCTGGTCGCTGCTGCTGGCGGCGATCGAGGAGGCGGACAAGACCGACGCCGGCCCGCGCGAGAAGCTCGGCGCAGTGGCGACCTTCATCTTCGACTCCTACCGTCACGACCCGGAGCTGATGAAGGTGATCATCGTCGAGGTCACCCGCGCGGCCAACTCGTTCGGCGCCCAGCACCTGGAGAAGATCCGCGAGGCGTACGCGCTGATCGCCGCGATCGTCGAGCAGGCCCGCCAGGACGGGTCGTTCAAGGC
>DASZDI010000082.1:0-2461 GCA_035942135.1 Solirubrobacterales bacterium
CTCGGGCGATGAGGGACCACGACCGGCCCGGCGAAGAGCGGCAGGCGGGATCCCCGGCGTGGGCGCCGCCGGACGAGGCGACGCTCCGGTCGCTGATCGACCAGGTCCCCGTGACGGTCTACATCGACCGCCTCGACGACATCAGCTCCAACGTCTACATGAGCCCACAGCTCGAGTCCGAGCTCGGTTACTCGACCGAGGAATGGGCCGTCGACGAGGAGCTGCTCCTCAAGGTCCTCCACCCGGAGGACCGCGAACGCGTGCTCACCGAGCACCGGCGGTCGCGCGACACCGGCGAGCCGTTCTGCATGGAGTACCGCATGGTCGCGCGCGACGGGACCGTCCACTGGTTCCTCGACCAGGCGACGGTCATCCCCCACGAGGCGGGTGCGCCGAAGTTCCATCACGGCTTCCTCCTCGACATCACCGAGCGCAAGGAGCTGGAGGAGGCGCTCCGCCGGAGCGAAGAGGAACTTCGGCGGCAGAACCGGTACGTCGAGTCGCTGCTCGAGATCAGCCCGATCGCGATCGTCACCCTCGATCTCGACAGGGTGGTGACGTCATGGAACCTGGCTGCCGAGGCGCTGTTCGGCCATACGCGGACGGAGGCGATCGGGCGTGACCTCGACGACCTCATCGCGGATCGAGACGACCTCCGGGCGGAGGCGGTCGGCTACTACGACGAGCTGGTCCCGGGCGGGCGCTTCCGGGCCATGACGCGGCGTGGCCGGAAGGACGGCACGCTCGTGGACGTCGAGCTCTTCGCGGTGCTGGTGACGGTGGAGGGTCGGCCGACTGGATACCTCGTCGTCTACCACGACGTCACCGCGCTCAGGGCGCAGCACGAGGCTGAGCGGCGCTATCGACAACTCGTCGAGCAGCTCCCACTCGTGACGTATGTCGATGAGGCAGTCCCGGTCGCCTCGTCGATCTACGTCAGCCCCCAGGTGGAAGGCCTGCTCGGCTACCCCCCCGAGGACTGGCTGGCCGATCCCAGCTTCTTCCCCAAGCTCCTGCACCCCGACGACCGGGAGTGGGTCCTGGCCGATCTCGCACGGATCCTCGCCGCCGGAATGTCGAGCTGGGCGCTTGAGTACCGCCTGATGGCGCGCGATGGACGGACGGTCTGGCTGCGGGACGAGGCCATCGTCGAGCGGGACGAGGACGGGACGGCACGCTATGTCCAGGGCTTCCTGATCGACATCACCGAGCGCAAGCGGGCCGAGAATGCGCTGCGCCGCAGCGAGGCGGAGGTGCGGCGTCAGAAGCAGTTCTTCCAGTCGCTGCTGGAGCACAGTTCGACGGCGATCGTCACGATCGATCTCGACGGGAGGGTCACCTCGTGGAACCCGGCGGCGGAACGGCTCTTCGGGTACACGCAGGCGGAGGCGTGCGGGCGCAACGTGGACGACCTTGTCGCTCGATCGGAGGAGCTGCACGCCGAGGCGGTGGACCTCTCCCAGCAGGCCGGCATGGGTCGGGCAGCGCACCTCGTGACCCGTCGAACCCGCAAGGACGGGACGCTGGTGGATGTCGACGTGCGGGCCGCCCCGGTCTTCGTGGGCGGCAAGCAGGTCGGGATGCACGCGATCTACCACGACATCGGCGAGCTGCTGCGGGCCCGCCGCCAGGCCGAGGCCGCCACCGAGGCCAAGAGCGCCTTCCTCGCCACCATGAGCCACGAGATCCGGACGCCGATGAACGCGGTCATCGGCATGACCGAGCTCCTGCTCGACACCGAGCTGTCCGCCGAGCAACGGAACCTGGCCGAGATCATCCGCACCAGCGGGGACGCACTCCTCGCCATCATCAACGACATCCTCGACTTCTCGAAGATCGAGGCCGGCAGGCTCGACCTCGAGCGCAGCCCCTTCGACGTGCGCGGGTGTATCGAGGCGGCCCTGGACGTCGTGGCGACCCAGGCGGCGGAGAAGGGGCTGGACCTCGCCTACCTGCTCCATCCGGCCACACCGCGGGTGGTTGTCGGCGACGTGACCCGTCTTCGCGAGGTTCTCATCAACCTGCTCTCCAACGCCGTCAAGTTCACCGAGGCCGGCGAGGTGGTCCTGTCGGTGCACTCCGAGCCGGCCGCCGATGGCCGGCACACGCTCCACTTCGCGGTCCGGGACACCGGCATCGGCATCCCGGCCGACCGCATGGACCGGCTCTTCCAGTCGTTCCGCCAGCTGGACGCCTCGACGACCCGCCGCTACGGCGGCACCGGCCTCGGCCTTGCCATCAGCCAGCGCCTCACCGAGATGATGGGCGGGACCATGTGGGTGGAGAGCCGGGTCGGCGAGGGGTCGTCCTTCTCCTTCACCGTGCTGGCCGAGGAAGCCCCGAGCAGCCCACCGGCATTCATGGATGCGATCCAGCCGCAGCTCGAGGGCCAACGCCTGCTCGTCGTCGACGACAATGCCACCAACCGCACGATCCTCGTCCGCCAGGCCGAGTCCTGGGG
>DASZDI010000083.1:0-7269 GCA_035942135.1 Solirubrobacterales bacterium
GTGGTGATGTGCCCCTTGTTCAGCGGCGCGTACTTCTCGAACACGCTGGCGAAGGTGTCCATCTGCTCGGGGGTGACCCCGCCGAACGGAAGCTTGATCCGGATCATATGGACGTCGGGCTGGCGCTGCCCGTAGACGCCCTGTTTGAGGCGGAAACCGATGAACTGCATCTCCTCCAGCTCGCCGGAGAGGAACTGCTCGGCTTCGTTGTCGAAATCGTCGAACTCGCGCTCGATGATCGGGATGATGTGGCCGGGGACGTTCTCGTAAGACTCCGGGTTCTCCAGGGTCCCGACCCGGCCCTTGCCCCGCTGCTCCTTGTTCTCTGCGACGACTACGTCCATGCGAGCAAAGGTAGCAAACCTGACCGGGATTCAGGTATTTAATTTCTTGAGCGGAGGAAGCGGCTGCTCAGAGCCGTTTTCGGCGCTGCTCAGATGTGGGAGGGTTTTCCCTGCGCCTGGAGGATCGCCGAGGCCTCGCCCGAGTCGGCGACGTAACCGCCCTCCGGCTCCAGCGGCAGGTCGTCGCCGGCCCAGCCGACGATCCCCTCGCTCAGCTTCGCGGTGTCGTAGCCGGCTTCGGCCAGGGCGGCCGCGGCCATCGTCGAGCGGTTGCCGCCGCGGCAGTAGAGGACCACGGGGCGGTCCTTGTCGATCTCGCCGGTGCGCTGCGGCAGCTCCGGCAGCGGCACGTGGGTGGCGCCGGCGATCCGGCCCGCCGCCCACTCGTGGTCGGCGCGCACGTCGATGAGCTGGTCGCCCTCCTCGATCATCTTGCGGGCTTCCTCGCGCGAGACCTCTTTGGGCTCGCCGCTCTGCGGTGCATCTGCCATCAGTCGACCTCCGTTCCCTCGATCAGAAATGCGACGCGGACGTGGGCGCGGTACTCGTCCAGGTTCTCGCCGCGGATCCCGGTCGAGACGATGTCGACCGCGCGGATGTTGCGCAGCGAGCCCTGCGCCTGCAGCAGCGCCTGTTTGGCGGCGTCGTCGGTGGACGTCTTGGAGCTGCCGACCAGCTCGATGATTTTCACGACAGCCATCTCGATCCTCCTCGTAGCTCCTCGATCGTCTCCTTGGCGCCGACGCCCTCCATCAGGGCCGCGCGCTGCCAGGCGGGGGTCTGCGGTGCCTCCTGCGCGGGGGCGCCGGAGAACTCGGCCTCGAATTGCGCGATCGCCGCGGCAACGGCCGCGGCCTCGTCCCCACTGGCGGTCTTCCGTGCCACCTGAGGAAGCCTAGTCCAGGGCGGTGCCGGTGGCATCCAGCTCGCGGCGTCGGCGCTCGAGGAGCGTCGCGAGGTTGCGGATCACCGCCTCCGGTTCCCGCCTCAGGCGCGGCTCGGTGACCCGGATCATCTCGACTCCGATCAGCTTCAGCCCCTCCTGGCGGAGACGGTCCCGCTCGAAGGCGGCGCGGGTGCCGTGGGTCTCGAAGAGGTCGAGTTCGACCGCGAAGCGCAGCTTCGGCCAGTAGGCGTCGAGCTCGTACTCGGCGACGTTGAAGTTCATCGAGGGCGCCGGCAGGCCGGCGTCGCGGACGAGGCGTCGGAAGCGCCCCTCGAAGCGAGAGCGGACGAAGGCGGGATCGGGCTGGTAGATGGCGAGCGCCCGCCGCAGCCGTCCCCGCCCGCGGTGCCCACCGGCGCGAGCGAGCAGCGCTTCCACCGCATGGAGGTCGAAGAGGCCGAGCTCTTCCGCCCGCTCCAGGTACCGCTCGAGCCGATCGGGACGAGCCGTCGCCGCCAGGTCCAACAGCGTGCGGGGCAGGGCGGTAACGGGAATGCCCTCGCGGCGAGCCCGATCCTCCGCCGCCAGACATGACGAGAAGTGCACCTTGAACTCCCGCTTCGCCCGCCGCCGGATCGGCGCCGTGACGTGGATGGTTTCCGGCGCATAGCGAAAGAGCCCCCAGAGATAGGCCGCAGACCCATGACTCGCCACCGCCGGCCAAACCACCTCGTCCGTCTCATTCGGTTCCGCCGCCAACACGCCCGCCCAGCACCGCGAGTGCCAGGTAAGCCGTCGATGCCCCACGGCATAAACGCCATGGTGCAGTCGATGTAGTCGCCGAACCTGCGCCGCCTTGGCGGCCGAGCTCGAGGAGTAGCCGAGCTCCGCGAGCTGTCGCGTCGAAACGACTCCGTGCTGACGCGTTGCTAACTCGAGAAGCGGACCGTGCCGCAGCGGCGTGCGTCTTTTCTCGCCCACAAGGCGAGTAAGGACGAACGCCGGGGTGGTTCTCCCCCCGCGGCTCGTCCTGTGGCGGCTGGGACGCCGCAAAACGCGGGACTATCGGCCGCGCCGAAGGCATGCGGCCGGCTACTACTGCCGAGGATCTACGCGAGGCGGTCCGCTAGCCGTGGAGGCCGGGGACGGGGGTGCCGTGTTTGACGAAGGCGCAGTTGAAGGGGGCGGGGTCGAAGGAGTCGGTGATGGCGCGGCCCGCGGGTTTGCCGGTGCCCTTCGTCTCCCTCGCTTCGGTTTTGCCGTTGCGCCTGACGGTGGTCTTCTCGGGGGGGCGGCCTTTGCCGCATTGGATCGAGAAGTCCCGGACGCCGTCGCGGGCGTCGATGATGTCGTCGCCGCCGTTGCCGTAGAAGCGGTCCTCGCCGGGCTGGCCGAGCATCGCGTTGGGGCCGCCATCGCCGATCAGGACGTCCCAGTCGAAGGAGCCCTCCATGTCCTCGTTGGAGTCGTCGAGGCGGACGGAGTCGCAGCCCTTCACGGTCGTCACCCAGGCGGCGTTCTTGGGGAAGGAGATGATCAGCAGGCCGGGATGGGCCTGGGTCTCGGCGAAGGAGGCGTCGTCGCGGCCGGGGCCGCCGACGATCGCGCCGCCGGCGCAGCCGCCGCCCGCCGCGAGCAGGTCGCCGCTGCCTTCGCCGTAGAGGAAGGTCGGGCCGGGCAGGCCGCCGACGAGGCCGTCGGCGCCGTCGCCGCCGTAGAGCTTGTCGGCGCCGGGGCCGGCCTCGATCAGGTCGTCCTCGGGGCCGCCGTAGATCCTGTCGTTGCCGAAGCCGCCGGCGAAGCGGACGCTGCCGACCGACTCCAGCGACCCCGCCACCCGCAGGCTGTCCGCGCCCGGGCCGAGGTCCGCAGTCAGCCAACGGCCGGGGCCGTCGGCGGGGCAGCTGATCGTGGTGGCGCTGCCGGGAGGACGCGAGCAGCCGGGGCCGATCGCCACTCCCTTCCTGGCGGTGACGCCGAAGGTCTGGGTCGCCTCGTCGAAGGCGACGATGAACTGGTCGCGGCCGCCGCCGCCGACGATCTGCAGGCCGGCGCCGCCGCCCGGCGTCGGGTTGAGCTGGACGTAGGCGCTCGCCTTCGGCGTCGCTTCCTTGCCGCAGGAGGCGGTCCGGCCCTTGGCGCCCTCGCAGCCGTCCGTGCCCTGGCCGCCGTCGAGGGTGTCGCGGCCGCCGCCGCCGATCAGGTGGTCGTCGCCGAGGCCGCCGGCGATCGCGTTCGCCTGCGGGCTGCCGATCAGGGTGTCGCGGAAGGCCGAGCCTTCGAGGCTCTCGAAGGCGAAGAGCTTGTCGTGGCCGTCGCCGTAGGCCCGGTGCTTGCGCAGCGAGACCCAGACGCCGCTGCCCTTGCCGCCGGCGCGCGCCGTCGCGAAGGAGGCGATGTCCCCCGGTCCGGCGCCGCCGGACATGCGGTCGTAGCCGTAGTCGCCGTGGACGAGGTCTTCGACGCCGGGGCCGCCGTTGACGATGTCGATGCCGAGGTCGCCGGCCACCTCGTCGCGGCTGCCGGGGCCGCCGACGACCTTGTCGTCGCCGAGGTTTCCGCTCACCTGGTCGAGGTCCCCGGCGCCGCCGTCGACCTCGTCGTTGCCGCGGCCGCCGTGCATCTGGTCGGTCCCCGGGCCGCCGCAGATCAGGTCGTTGCCGAGGCTGCTGAAGATGGTGTCGTCGCCGAGGCCGCCCCAGATCACGTCGCGTTCCGGGGTCCCCCGCAGCACGTCGTCGCCGTCGGTGCCGACGATCTCCGCCTGGCGCCCGTGGCAGCGCGGCACGTCCTCCTCTTCGCTGGTCGCCGCGCCGGCACCCACCGCGAAGACGGCAAGCGCGAGCAGCGCGAAAGCGATGACCCCCCTGAAGCGACTCACGAGGGCTGGATCGTAGACGGCCGACCCGACCCGACCCTCGCGGGCACCGTCAGGCGCTGCGGATCAGCTTCTTGTTGACGAACTCGTCGGCGCCGTAGCGGCCGAGCTCGCGGCCGAAGCCGGAGCGCTTGAAGCCGCCGAACGGCAGCTCCGGGCTGTCGGCCCCGACCAGGTTCACGTAGACCATCCCGGCTTCGATCTTGTCGGCGACGCGGTCGGCCTGCTCCTTGTCGGTGGTCATCACATAGGAGCCGAGGCCGAACGGGGTCTGGTTGGCGAGCTCGACCGCCTCCTCCTCGGAGCCGACCCGGTAGACCTGCGCGACGGGGCCGAAGAACTCTTCCTGGGAGGCCTCGTCGCCGGGCTTGATCCCGGTCAGGATCGTCGGCTCGAAGTAGTTGCCGTCGCGCTTGCCGCCGACGACGACCTCGGCGCCGTTCTCGATCGCCTTCTTGACCTGTTCCTCGAGCCGGTCGGCCGCCGTCTGCGAGGAGAGGGGGCCGACTTCGGTCCCCTCGTCGGTGGGGTCGCCCGGCTTCGACGCGGCCAGCTTCTCGCGGAACTTCTCGAGGAAGTCGTCGTAGAGCTCATCGACGACGATGAAGCGCTTGGCCGCATTGCAGGACTGGCCGGTGTTGTCGAGCCGCGCTTCGGCCGCCTTCTGCGCGGCATCGTCGACGTCGTCGGCGCCGAGCAGGATGAAGGGGTCCGAGCCGCCGAGCTCGAGCACGACCTTCTTCAGGTTGCGCCCGGCGATCTCGCCGACGGCGGCGCCGGCGCGCTCGGAGCCGGTGACCGAGACGCCGTGCACGCGCGGGTCGGCGATCGTCCACTCGATCTGCTCGTTGGTCGCGTAGACGTTCTCGTAGGCGCCCGCGGGGAAGCCGGCGTCGTCGAAGATCTGCTGCATCGCCTCGGCCGATTCGGGGCACTGCGGCGCGTGCTTGAGCAGGATCGTGTTGCCGATCACCAGGTTCGGCCCGGCGAAGCGGGCCACCTGGTAGTAGGGGAAGTTCCAGGGCATGATCCCGAGCAGGACGCCGTAGGGGCTGCGGCGGATCACCGCGGTGCCCTCGCCGCCGAGCAGCTCGATCGGCTCGTCGGCCATCAGGTCCTCGGCGTTGTCGGCGTAGAAGCCGTAGATTTCCGCCGCGAAATCGACCTCCATCAGCGCCTGCTCGATCGGCTTGCCCATCTCGCGGACGATGATCTCGGCCAGGTTCTGACGGCGCTCGGAGTGCAGCTCGCCGACCCTGCGGACCAGCGCGGCGCGGTCGGCCACGGTGCTGGCGCTCCCCCAGCTCCGCGAGGCCTCGTCGGCACGGCCGATCGCGGCGCGGAGCTCGTCGTCGCCGATCTCCGGGTACTCCTTGATCGTCTCGCCGGTGGCTGGATTGACTACCGCGTAAGTGCTCATTCGGCTCCCCCTGTGGATGCTCGTTTCAAGTTTCGTCCTACCCCTTCAGAGACTGCTCTAGGCCGAGTGCGTCCTCGACCGGCACGTAGTCCATCTCCACGCCCTCCGCGACCGCCGGGTGGGTGACCTTGCCGCCGGCGACGTTGACGCCGAGCCGCAGGCCGGGGTCCCGCCGGATCGCCTCGGCGACGCCGAGGTCGGCGAGGGCGAGGGCGTAGGGCAGGGTCGCGTTGGTGAGGGCGTGGGTGGAGGTGATCGGGACCGCGCCGGGCATGTTGGCGACGCAGTAGTGGGTGATCCCGTCGACCTCGAAGGTCGGTTCGCGGTGGGTGGGCGGGCGCGAGGTCTCGAAGCAGCCGCCCTGGTCGATCGCCACGTCGACCAGCACCGCGCCGGGCTTCATCAACGCCAGCTGCTCGCGCCGCACCACATAAGGGGCGCGCGCGCCGTGGACGAGGACGGCGCCGATCACGAGGTCGGCCCGCGGCAGCATCTCCTCGATCGCCAGGGTCGTCGAGTAGACGGTCGAGCAGCGCCCGCCGAAGTCGACTTCGAGTTCCCGCAGGCGGTCGATCGAGCGGTCGTAGACGAAGACGTCGGCTTCCATCCCGATCGCGATGAAGGCGGCGTTCATGCCGACGACGCCGCCGCCGATCACCATCACGTTGGCCGCCGCGACCCCCGGCACGCCGCCGAGCAGGATCCCGCGGCCGCCCATCGGCTTCTCCAGCATGAAGGCGCCGGCCTGGGTGGCGATCTTCCCCGCCACCTCGCTCATCGGCGCCAGCAGCGGCAGCCGGCCGTGGGCGTCCTCGACGGTCTCGTAGGCGATCGCGGTGACGCCGGAGCCGCAGAGGCCGCGGGTCTGCTCGGGGTCGGGAGCCAGGTGCAGGTAGGTGAAGAGCAGTTGGCCGGGGCGCGGCATCTCGATCTCGCTCGGCTGCAGCTCCTTGACGTGGAGGATCATCTCCGCCGCCTCGAAGACCGCGGGGGCGTCGGCGACGATCGTCGCTCCCTGCGCCTGGTAGTCGGCGTCGGCGATCGCGCTGCCCTCGCCCGCCCCCGCCTGGACCACCACCTCGTGCCCGTGCTCGGTCAGTTCGCGCACGCCCGCCGGGGTCACGGCGACGCGGTACTCGTCGGACTTGATCTCCGTCGGCACCCCGATCCTCACGAGACGAGCTCCCTCGCTCGCAGGGCCAGCCAGAACTCGATCCGGTCGTGGGCGCGGGAGAGGTCGCGGCCGGTCAGCTCCTCCACCTTGCGCATCCGGTAGCGCAGCGTGTGGCGGTGGCAGTAGACCTGGCGGGCCGCCCGCTCCCACTGCCCGTTCTGTTCGATGAAGGCCTCCAGCGAGCGCAGCAGCTCGCCGCCGTACTCATCGTCGCCCTGTTCGATCGGGCCGAGGACGCTGTCGCAGTAGAGGTCGAGCGCGTCGTCGTCCTGGATCGAGAGCAGCAGCGTGAAGGCGCCGAGGTCCCGCCAGGAGGCGACCTCCGGGGCGGAGCCGTTCTCGAAGGCGGTCGCCTCCAGCGCGCAGCGCGCCTCGTGGAAGGAGTGCCGCAGGCGCTCCGGCAGCGCCGGCCGGCTGGCGGCGGCGCGCACCGCCCCGCGCTCGCGGGCGAGCTCGCGGCGCACCTCGGTGGCGACGTCGATCGGATCGCGGTCGGCGCAGTCGACCACGGCGCAGAGCAGCTCCTTGCCGCCGACTGCGTGCGGAGCGACCACGGCGGAGCAGGCG
>DASZDI010000084.1:0-7277 GCA_035942135.1 Solirubrobacterales bacterium
CCTCCTCGGCAGCTGCGAGCTGCGTGACTGCGGCGGCGGCGTCGAGGTCGCCCAGCGCCGCAACATCACCGTGCGCCCGGTGCGCGGCGGCCGGGTCGTGCTCGGGGAGCGAGAGCGGGTGCCGGTGGCCGGCTAGCCCGACCATGCTTGACAGCTGAAGGGGGAGAAGCGATCGGGCCCAGACCTTCTACGGTGGAGCCCGTGGCCTACAGCAAGTCGCAAGTCAACCGCGCCGGCGCCTTCGTCGCCCGGCACGCCCGCCTCGTCGCGGAAGGCAAGCAAACGGCCGAGGAGCAGCGAGAGGAGCTTTTCGGGGCACTTGAGGTCATCGAATGGTGGCGAGGCGAGCATGCCAAGTCCCTTTCTCGAGTCGCAGCCAGCCTTCGTTACTACGCCGCCGAGGTGGGAAAGCCGCTTGTCGCGCAGCGCTTGAAGAGGATTCCCACCATCGCCGGCAAGCTCGGACGAGAGCCGGGTATGAAGCTTGCGCGGATGGGTGATATCGGAGGCGTAAGAGCTGTGGTGCCGGATCAGAACAGCGCGTACAAGGTCGCCACGCGTCTCCGGAAGAACTGGACGATCACGCGATTCAGCGATTACGTGGCGCAGCCCAAAGTGGATGGCTATCGAGCCCTACACCTGATTAACCGGCACCGCGGCCGCCTGATCGAGGTGCAGTTGCGGACCCCCCGGCAAGACGACTGGGCTAACACCGTCGAGGCTTTTTCGCGAACGTTCGCTCCGGGTCTGAAATTCGGCGCGGGTCCTGACTTCATTCGGAACGACTTCGCGAGCCTGGCGAAGTATCTCGCGGACGAAGACCAAGGCGGCGAGATCGACTCAGCACAGCGGGCGCACATCGGGGAGATTGTTCGGCGGGTCGCTACCTTTATGGATGAGGCAAAAGATGAGTCCTGACGAAATTGAGCATTTCCTGGTCATCTACGACCCCGCCGGCAGCGACGTCGCAGTCGAACCGTTTGGTAGCGACTATGACGCCGCCCAAACCGCCTACGCGAAAGCCGAGCAGGAGAGCGGCGCAAGGGGCGACGACCTCGACATCGTGTTACTCAGCGCGGACTCTCTGGACACCATCAAGCAGACCCATTCGAGCTACTTCAACGGCAGGGGACAGCGGCTCGAGGAACTGCTGCCTGGCTGAGCCCTCCGGCGGAGGTAGACCGCCTGAGCGTGAGTCAGCCGAGAAGCAGATGAGTGTTCAAAGGTGCTTCTCCTCGCGCTCCAGAATCCGCTCGGCCGCGCGTTCTTTGGCCCGCTGCGGGACGAAGCGAGAGATCCCGATGCGGTGAGTGGCTACCCACTGGTAGGACCAGCTCGTGAAGCGGGGGAAGCGATCGAGGATGGCGGCGGGGAGCCGTCCGCCTGAGAGGAGTCGGAGCAGGGCTGGCATCGCGGCGCCGGCCGAGGAGCGCGTGCCCTCGGGGGAGACGAGATGCATCGACGCCATCCGCGCGGCGGGCTGGAGGTCGTCGAGCAGGGCTTCGGCCTCCGGGCGCTGCAGCGCGATCGGCCGCAGGCGCTCCGCCCGGTCGAACCGCAGCAGCCAGGCCAGCAGCCATTTGCAGAAGCCGCAGTTCCCGTCGTAGAGGACGAGCCAGCGGCGCGGAAGCGTGGCCATCGAGCTTCAGCGCCCGCCGGACGGGTCGAGCGCCCCGCCGAGCAGCTCCACGGAGCGCAGGCGGTTGGGGACAGTGTCGGAGTAGTGGGCGGCGATCAGCTCGTCGGCGCCGGTGTCGGCGGCGAACTGCTCGAGGTAGGCGGCGACCTCGTCGGGGAGGCCGACGGCGGTGTAGGCGAGCATTTCGTCGACCGCGGCGGCCTGGGGTGAGTCGAGGAGCGCGGTGATCTCCTCCTCGTCGAGGCGCCGGCCGCGGCCGAAGAGGGCGCGGGCGCGGACACGGCGGGCCGCCTCCAGCTGCGCGGCGGCGCTCTCCGCGGTCTCGGCGGCGATGACGCCGACGCCGGCGATCACGTAGGGCTCGCGCAGCTGCTCGGAGGGCTTGAACTCCTTGCGGTAGAGCGCGATCGCCTCGTGCAGGAAGCGCGGCGCGAAGTGGGAGGCGAAGCCGTACGGGAGCCCGAGCTGGGCCGCTAGTTCAGCGCCGAAGAGCGAGGAACCGAGGATGTAGAGCGGCACGTGGGTGCCGCGGCCGGGGATCGCCCGCACCCCCGGGACCGGGCTCTCGTCGCCGAGGAACCTCTGCAGCTCGACCACGTCCTGCGGGAAGCGATCGCTCGCCCGCGGGTCTCGCCGCAGCGCCATCCACGTCCGCTGGTCGGTCCCCGGCGCCCGCCCCAGCCCGAGGTCGATCCGCCCCGGGTGCAGCGTCTCCAGCGTCCCGAACTGCTCGGCGATCACCAGCGGCGAGTGGTTCGGCAGCATCACCCCACCGGCGCCGAGCCGAATCGTCTCCGTATGGGCGGCAACGTGGGCGATCAGCACCGCCGTCGCCGAAGAGGCGATCGAGGAGATGTTGTGGTGCTCCGCGTACCAGACGCGCTTGTAGCCGCACCGCTCCGCCGCCCGAGCCAGCTCGACGCTCCCCGCGAAGCTCTCGGCGACCGTCTCCTCCCGCCCCACCGCGGCGAGGTCGAGGATCGAGATCGGGACCGAGGTCATCGCGAGCGGGCCGTTACTTACCGTTGCGCTCGCGGTGATTGCACCCTGGCCAGCAGCACGGCCGCCGCATGCCTTCCTCCAGCTCTTCCCGCGTCCGCCGAATGCGCCGCTCGCGGGTCTTCTGCTGCGTGGCGTCCTCGACCCAGCAGATGAACTCGTTGCGCGCCAAGGGCGTGATGTCCTTCCAGGCATCGAGTGCCGTCTCACTGACCGTCAACCCCTCGCGCAGGTCCGCCGGCAGCTCGTGCACCACGCCGCCGGGAAGTTGCTTGCTACTCACATCGCCATCGTAGCCAGGCTAGGCGAGCTGGAACCCGGCAAAGGTGAGCATGAGGCCGGCGAGGCTGAAGAAGCCGTAGAGCATGGTCCGCTGCATCGACTTGATATCGGCCCGCAGCTCTCCGGAGCTTTCCTTGATCTCCGCCCGAAGTTCTTTCGCGGTGCCTTTCTGCTCCGCCCGAAGTTCACGGATATCGGTTTCGATGCCCTGGAACCGGCCGTCGATGACTTGGAAGCGGGCGTCGATGCCCTGGAACCGGGCATCGATCCGGCCGAATTCGGTGTTGATTCGGCCGAATTCGACGTTGACGTGGTCGAAGCGTTCGTCCATCCGCTCCTCGAGCCGCCTGATGCTCTCGATCGTCGTCTGATCTTCCATCGTCTGCATAACCATAGCGAAACCTATCGTCTGCTGTAGACGGAAAGTTGCGGCGGTAACTCGCCCGCTTCACCCGTGAGCGCGCCGCCGCTACGAGCGGGGCAACAGGCGCAGCACCTTCATCGTCTGCGCGGCCATCGCCGCCTCGCCCAGAGCGTTCGGATGCACGACCACCGGGTTGGTGGTCTGGAAGACGGGCTCGATCCAGCGCTCGCCGATCGGCCGGCAGGCGTCGTGCCCTTCGGAGACGAGGTTGAGGTTCACGTACTTCGCTCCGGTTGCCGCGGCGGCGCGGCGGACAGCGTCGTTCAGCGTCGCCTGGATGCCGCGAACGTAGGGAACGTCCCCCTCGGCCACCGGCATCTTCGTGAAGCAGCCGCCGGTCGGGGGCATGATCCAGGGATAGCCGAGGACCGCGACCCGGGCCCGCGGCGCCCGCTTCCGCACCGCCTTCAGCGACCGCACCAGCGCCGGATACGTCGTCGTCCTGATGGTGTCTTCGAAGGAGGATCCGTAGCGGTCCCTGCAGGGGCTCCCCTGGCCGAGAGCGAGGAGGCCCGCTTCGCCGCAGGCGCGGAGGGTGCCGATGAAGACGCCGCTGTCGTTGCCGCCGATCGTCATCGTGACGAGCTGGGTGCGGCGGCCCAGGGCATCGAGCTGGGGCGCGACCCCCGGGTACTGCGGCTCGAAGAAGTCGCCGGTATCCGCGGCCCCGCAGGTGACGTCCCGGAGCCGCGCTCCGGCGGCGCCGGCGATCACGTGGGGGTAGTTGCGCAGCGAGCGCAGGCACTGCGGCGGCGCCAAGGGATCGGGCGGCAGCACCCCGGAGGCGGCGCTGTAGGAGTCGCCGAGGGCCACGTAACGGAGCGGCGTATCGGCCGCCCGCGCGGCCTGCGCGATCAGGGCGAAGGCGACCAGCGCCCCGACAAGGGCGAGGGCGAGATTCCTGATGCGTGCGAAGTTCCGGCTTGCGACCACGTCAGGTCGAATGCCCCGTGCAGCAGCCGCCCAAACCCGAGCCTTGACGCCCGCCCGCCCTTGGCTGACCATCTGTTCAGTGTCCGAGCCGGAGAACTCGATGTCGATGCGCCGCCGCGAGATGATGGCGCTCTCGGCAGGGGCGCTGGTGAGCGTCGCCCTCCAGGCCTGCGGCAGCGGCGACGACGGCACGACCAGGTCCACGGCGGGAGGCGCGGCGACCAAGCCCGACTGCGTCCTGACGCCGACGCAGGAGGAAGGCCCCTTCTACATCGACCTGGCGCGGGTCCGGCGGAACATCGTCGAGGACCGCCAAGGCGTGCCGCTCGCCCTCGCGGTGACCGTCGTCGACGCGAGCACCTGCGAACCGATCCCCGACGCCGCCGTCGACATCTGGCACTGCGACGCCCTCGGCCTCTACTCGGGCGAGCCGTCGGAGGACAGCGAGAGCGAGACCTTCCTGCGCGGGATCCAGCTGACCGACGCCCACGGCCAAGCCGAGTTCGCCACCATCTACCCGGGCCAGTACCCAGGGCGGACGACCCACATCCACCTCAAGGTCCATACCGGCGGGCGACAGAGCAACGGCACCTACGCCGGCGGCCACACCTCCCACACCGGCCAGCTCTTCACCACCGACCGCAGCGACACCGAGGTCTTCGCCCTCGCCCCCTACAACCGGAACGCGGCCGAAATCACCCCACGCGAAGCCGACTTCATCTTCCGCGACCAAGGCGGCTCGAGCTCGGCGCTCCGCCTCTCACCAGCCGGCACCAGCCTCGCGCGAGATGGGCTCACGGGAAGAGTGACGCTGGGCGTGGATCCCGGCGCGACTCCCAGCTAACTCTCGGCCTACTCGACCGCTTCAGCCGAGGGCCTTGACCTCACGCCAGGTGAGCAAGCGGCCGCTCCGGCGGTCGATCACCTTGAGGCGGACTGCTCGCAGGCCGTCCCCCACGCTGAGCACCGGCACGTCCCGGAAGATCGGGCTCTCGTCGTGGGCGCGCTGGAGGTTGTAGTTGGGGATCTTGGCGCTGAGATGGTGGACGTGATGAAGGCCGATGTTGCCGGTGAAGAACTGGAGGAGCCTCGGCAGCTTCAGGTATGAGCTTCCCTGCAGGGCGGCGTCCGCATAGCTCCACCGGTCCGACGTCTCCCAGTAGACGTCCTCGAACTGGTGCTGGACGTAGAACATGAAGACCCCGAGGGTGCCGGCGATGATCGCGGTCGGCATCTGCACCAGCAGCCACGCCTCCAGGCCGGCGACCCAGACGATCGCCCCGATCGCGATCGCCAGGACGATGTTCGTCGCGATCACGCTTCGGCGCCGGCGCGGGCGCATCCTGCTCGACCACAGGCGCGGCCCGATCATCAGCGACCAGATCGGCCCGATCCCGAACATCACGACCGGGCTGCGGAAGAGCCGGTAGCCCAGCCTCGACTTCCAGGGGCGGGCCAGGTACTCGTCGACCGTCAGGGTCGGGACGTCGCCGGTGCCGCGGCGGTCGAGATCGCCGGAGCTGCCGTGGTGGACGGCGTGGTTGTGGCGCCAGTTCGCAAAGGGCTGGAACACGAGCAGGCCGGCGAACCGGCCCACCCACAGGTTCGCTCGCCGGTTCGGCAGGAAGGACCCATGGGCGCAGTCGTGGAAGACGATGAAGGTCCGCAGCAGGAACCCCGCCGCCGGGACCGCGAGAGCAAGGCTGATCCAGACCGAGACCTGGAGGCTGACGTACATGGCTACGGTCAGAACGAGGTAGGGCACGACCGAGGTGGCCAGATCGAGCAGGCCGCGCCGAACCGAGGGCCGCTCGTAGCGAGCGACCGCCTCCCGCCAGTAGAGACGTTCGGGCGGCAGATCGGCGTCGGTCGGCGAGGAAGTCGCGATGGCTGCGGTGCTCACGACGGAGGACCGCATCCGTGCGGGCAACCCATGGAACTGGCGCTCATCCTGGAGAACTACCCGAATCGCCCGAGAAACATTTCGGCCACGCCAGGCACCTACACCCGGCAAGCAGTCGTGTGAGATCGAGGGAGGAAAGCGACAGAATCGCCCGATGCCGCCCGATCCCGAGTTCGACCTCAGCGCCGGGCAGGCGCGCCGCCTCGCCCTCGCCGCCCAGGGTTTCGGCCGCCCGCGGCCGACCGGCCGGGTGGATGCGAGGCACCTGCGGCGGGCGATCGACGACGTCGGCCTCCTCCAGCTCGACTCGGTGAACGTCTTCTGCCGCTCCCACTACATGCCGGTCTACTCGCGGCTCGGCCCCTATCCGCAACAGGCCCTGGACCGCCTTGCCTGGCACGAAGACGGCAAGGGGAAGGCCGGGCGGGCGCGGCGGCGGGACCTGTTCGAGTACTGGGGCCACGAAGCCTCGCTGCTGCCGGTCGAGCTGCAGCCGCTGCTGCGCTGGCGGATGGCCCGGGTGGACACGCTGGCGTGGAAAGGCGTGGCGCGGATCGCGGCGGAGCAGCCGCAACTGCTCGAGTTCGTGCTCGGCATGGTGCGGGAGCGGGGACCGATCCGGGCCTCGGAGCTGGCGGCGAAGGGGCGCCGGCGGAAACCGGGAGAGATGTGGAGCTGGAGCGAAGAGAAGACCGCGCTCGAGTACCTGTTCTTCTCCGGGCAGGTCTGCGCGGCGCGCCGGGTCAACTTCGAGCGCCTCTACGACCTGCCCGAGCGGGTGCTTCCGCGGCACGTCCTCGAGGCGCCGACGCCCTCGCAGGAGGAGGCCCAGCGGCAGCTGCTCCTGATCGCCGCGAAGCGCCTCGGGGTGGCGACCGAGGCCGACCTCGGCGACTACTTCCGCCTCCCCCGCGCCGAGTCAAAGGCCCGCGTCGCCGAGCTGGCCGAGGACGGCGGCCTGATCCCGGTCCGCGTCGAGGGCTGGCGCCGGCCCGCCTACCTCTCAACCGAACGGCCCGCCGGCCTGCGCCGGACCGCGAAGGCGCGGGCACTGCTGACCCCGTTCGACTCGCTTGTCTGGGCGCGCGACCGAACCG
>DASZDI010000085.1:0-3925 GCA_035942135.1 Solirubrobacterales bacterium
GCCCTGGGAGGCGCTGAACCCGCACATCGACGAGGCGATGATCCGCCAGGTCAACGCCTTCGCCGGGGCCTCGCCGGTCGCCGCCGGCGACGGCTCCCGCAGCCCGATGGGCTTCACGATCAACACCGGCGACCTCGCCGACAGCCAGCAGCTGAACGAGACCGAGTGGGTGCGGACCCTGCTCGAGGGCGGCACGCTCGACCCCAACAGCGGCATCGACCCGACCGGCTACGCGCACGACCTCTGCCCGCCCGCCGGCGTGCCGGGGGCTGAAGAGGCGGCGCGCTACACCGGCGTCCAGGACTACGACGACTACGTCGAGGGGACGACGCCCTACTTCTACGACCCCGACGATCCTCGCGGCCCCTCGGCGGGCTGGCCGGAATACCCCGGGCTGATGGACCAGGCGCAGCAGCCGTTCGAGGCGAGCGGCCTCGTCGTGCCGAGCTACGTCGCCTTCGGCAATCACGACGCGCTGGTCCAGGGCAACCAGGCGGCCAACGCCAGCTTCGAGCAGATCGCCACCGGCTGCGTGAAGCCGATGGAGGGGGCGCTGGGGAGCATCCCGGACCCGAGCAAACTGACCCTGGAAGAGTTCGAAGACCTGCTCGTCTCCAACCCGACCGCCTTCTCGCTGGTCCCGCCCGATCCCGACCGCCGCTTCGTCTCCAAGGAGCAGTACAAGCAGGTCTTCCGCGAAGGGTCCCAGGCCGACGGGCACGGCTTCGACCAGATCGACCCGGCCGAGGAAGAAGCCTCCGAAGGCGCCGCCGGCTACTACTCCTTCGTCCCGGCACCGGGCCTGCGGATGATCGCCCTCGACACCGTCTGCGAGGGCGGCGTCACCGGCCCCTGCTCCGACGGCAACGTCGACGACCCGCAGTTCCGCTGGCTCGAGGCCGAGCTGAAAGAGGCGACCGCCGCCGACCAGCTGGTCGTGCTCTTCAGCCACCACGCGATCCCCAGCCTCAAAGCCGACATCCCCGACGAGGCGGCGCCTCCCTGCATCGGCCCCGACGCGCACGGGCACGACGCCAACCCCGGCTGCGACGTCGACCCGCGGCTCTCCACCCCGATCCACCTCGGCGACGACATGGTCGAGCTGCTGCACCGCTATCCGCACGTGGCCGCCTGGATCGCCGGCCACAGCCACGTCAACGACGTAACCGCCTACCCCGACCCGAGCGGCGACGGCCACGGCTTCTGGAGCATCCGCGTCGCCGCCGAGGCCGACTGGCCCCAGCAGGCGCGCCTGCTGCAGGTCTTCGACAACCGCGACGGGACGCTGTCGCTGTTCGGGACGATCGTCGACCACGCCAGTGAGGCGACCGCGCCGGCGCCGGGGACCGACGCGACGACCCTGACCCCGACCGACCTCGCCTCGGTCGGCCGCACCCTCTCCTATAACGACGCCCAGGCCGGTGGCCGCGCCTGCGCGCCCGACCCCTGCGGCGAGGGCGGCCCCGAGGACCGCAACGTCGAGCTGCTGCTCAACGACCCGCGCCGCGCCGGCAACGTCAGCGTCCGGCCGGTAAAACGCCCGGTCGGCGCCCCCTGCGCCAACCGCATCGCCGGCACCCGCAAGGGCGAGCGCCTGCGCGGCACCCCGGGCTCCGACCTGCTGCTCGGCCGCGGCGGCGCCGACCGGATCAAGCCCCGCGCCGGCGCCGACTGCGTCTTCGCCGGCCGCGGCAACGACCGCATCTTCGCCCGCGACGACCGGAGGGCCAGGTTCACCGGGCCCCGCCGCCCCTCTGGCCGGCCGGCGGAGACGATCCGCTGTGGCCGCGGCCGTGACGTTGCCTACGTCGACCGCCGCGACCGGGTCAAGGGCTGCGAGCGCGTCATCCGCAAGTAGTTAGCCCTCCGCGATCCCGTCCTCGCGCAGCGCCTGCTCCATCTCCTCGGCGAGCGCCGGGTGCTGGAAGGGCCCCGGCTCCCGCAGCGCCGCGATCGCCTGCCGCCGACTGACCGGGTCCTTGTCCTGGCTGAGCTTGCGCTTGCAGACGAAGCGGGAGGCACGGAGGCGGATGCCGACGGTTCCGCCGCGCGCCACCGGCGCTCCCCACTCCTGGTCGAGCAGCATCGGCTCCTCGACGTGCCGCTCGAAGTGCTCGACCAACCGCGTCAGCACCCGCAGGTTCTCCTCCTCACCCAACCGCTCCGGCACCCCGTAAAGGTGAGCAACGCTGAAGTTCCAAGTCGGCGCAGGAGTGGCCCCCGCCGCGTACCAACTAGGCGACACATATCCATGGTTCCCCTGCACGATCGCCAACATCTCCCCACCATCGAGCCCATGCAGCTCGTCATCCGGCTTCCCAAGGTGAGTAAGAATCGTCGGCTCCTCAACCTCCCGATCGAGCAAGACCGGGCAATGCGAAGCAACCAGCCCCCCGTTCTCACTAACCAGAACCGCCCAAGGGTTCTCCTCGATCAGCCGCTTAACGACCTCGGGATCCTCACAAGCATGCGCCGCCTTGTGCCGCATCCCCAGAGAGTAAGCGTCCCCGCATGAGGGGCCGCCGTCCGCCCCCGGTTCCTTACGTAGCACCGCACCAAAGGGGACGAGGGGAGCCCCTCCGGACACTCAACATCGAGCCATAGCGAGATGTGTCCGGAGGGGCTCCCCTCGTCCCCTCCTACTCGTGGGGCCGCGCCATCCGCCGATGGTCAAGCGCCTCCTCGAGCACGGACGGCTCTACGCCTTGCTCCAAGGCCACCTCGCGCAGGGAGCGACCGGACTTCGCCGCCGCCTTGACGATGTCCGCCGCCCGGTCGTACCCGATGTGCGGATTGAGCGCCGTGGCGGTAGCCAGCGTCGCCTCGGCGTGCCGCTCGGTCATCTCCTCGTTCGCTTCGAGCCCGGACACGCATTTCTCGTCCAGCAGACGCGAGGCGGAGGCCAGCAGCTTGATCGAGTCGAGCAGGTTGCGGGCGATCAGCGGCACGCGGACGTTGAGCTCGAACTGGCCCTGGCTGCCGGCGACGGTGATCGCGGCGTCGTTGCCGATCACCTGGGCGGCGACCTGGATCACCACCTCCGGGATCACCGGGTTGACCTTGCCGGGCATGATCGAGGAGCCCTTCTGCAACTCCGGGAGGCGCAGCTCGGCGAGGCCGGCGCGAGGGCCGGAGCCCATCAGCGCCAGGTCGTTGGCGATCTTGTTGAGGGAGACGGCGTAGACCTTGAGCGCGCCCGAGAGCTCGACCAGCGCGTCGCGGTTGCCCTGCGCCTCGAAGGCGTCGAGCGGGCCGGAGATCTCGAGGCCGGTGTCGGCGGTGAGCCGCTCGCGCACCTTGGCGGCGAACTCGGGGTGGGTGTTGAGCCCGGTGCCGGTGGCGGTGCCGCCGAGGGGGATCTGGCCGACCCGCCGCAGCGTCGCCTCGACCCGCTGCACCCCGAGCCGGACCTGCGCCGCGTAGCCGCCGAACTCCTGGCCGAGGGTGACCGGAACCGCGTCCATCAGGTGCGTCCGCCCGGCCTTGACGACGTCGGCGAACTGCTCCGCCTTCGCTTCCAGCGCGCCCTCGAGCGCCCCCATCGCCGGCAGCAGGTCGCGGCTGACCTCGTCTAGCGCCGCCAGGTGAACGGCGGAGGGGAAGACGTCGTTGGAGGACTGGCCCATGTTGACGTGGTCGTTGGGGTGGGCGCCCTCGCCGGCGAGGTTGGCGATCACCTCGTTGGCGTTCATGTTCGAGGAGGTGCCGGAGCCGGTCTGGAAGACGTCGACGGGGAACTGGTCGTCGTGCTCGCCCTCGGCGACGGCCTTGCCCGCGGCGGCGATCCGCTCGGCGAGGTCGGCGTCGAGCCCGCCGAGGGCGCCGTTGGCCTCCGCTGCCGCGCCCTTGATCCGGCCCAACCAGCGCACCACCGGCACCGGCACCCGCTCGCCTGAGACGGGGAAGTTGTCTACCGCTTTGGTGG
>DASZDI010000086.1:0-2039 GCA_035942135.1 Solirubrobacterales bacterium
TCGCCAACGCGGGCTGGGTCGAAGAGTGGACCGGGCCGTTGAAGGGGCAGGTCACCGAGCAGGTCTTCCCCAACGTGATCGAGACCGCCTCCTTCGAGGACAAGCTCTACGCGGCGCCGTTCAACACCAACACGCAGCTGCTCTGGTACCGCAAAGACTTGGTCAAGACGCCGCCGAAAACCTGGGACGAGATGATCGAGATGGCCGAAGGGCTGAAGGAAGCCGGCTCGATCCAGGTCCAAGCGAACCGCTACGAGGGCTTCATGGTCCTCGCCAACGCGCTGATCGAGAGCGCCGGCACGGAAATCCTCTCCGGCCCTGAAGCGGTGAAGCTCGAAGAGGGGCCGACCGAAAAGGCGCTTGAAGTGCTGGGCAAGCTCGCCCGCGGCGGAGCGGCGCCGCCGAGCCTCTCGACCTCTGACGAGGACAGCGCCCGGCTCGCCTTCGAGGCCGGCGAATCGGCCTTCATGACCAACTACACCTTCGCCTACGCGAGCGCCCAGGCCGAAGCGCCGGACATCGGCAAAGTGATGGGCTTCGCCCGCTTCCCGGAGGTCGAGCCGGGGACGCCGAGCAAACCGCCGCTCGGCGGCTTCAACCTCGCGGTCAGCGCCTTCTCGGAGAACCAGGATGTCGCCTTCGAGGCGGCCGCCTGCCTGGCCGGCAAAGAGAGCCAGAAAACCGCGGTCGAACTCGACGGCCTGCCGCCCTCGCGCTCCGACCTCTACACCGACAAAGCCGTGACCAAGGCGTATCCCGGCTTCGCGCAGCTGGTCAAGGAATCGATCGAGGAATCGGGCCCGCGGCCGACCACGCCCGCCTACCAGGACGTCTCGCTCGCGGTCCAGCGCTCGCTGCACCCGCCGGACAAGATCGACAGCGAAGACACCGAATCGATCTTCGACGAGCTGAAGTCGAACGTCGAGGACGCGGCCAAGCGGGAAGGGCTGCTCTGATGACGGTCAACGCGCCGGCCAACCCCTCCCCGCCGGAGGCCGCGCCGAAGGGCGGCGCCTCCTCGCGCACCCGCTCGGAGCGCAAGCTCGCCTGGATGCTCTGCGCCCCGGCGGTGATCGCGATGCTGCTGGTCACCGCCTACCCGATCGCCTACGCGGTCGTCCTCTCGCTGCAGGACGTCGACCTCCGCTTCCCCGACGAGGGCGGCTTCGTCGGCCTCGACAACTACACCGCCGTCCTCACCTCGGACCTCTGGTGGACGGACATCTTCAACACCGTCTTCATCATGCTGATCTCGGTCGCGATCGAGCTGGTGCTGGGGATGGCGATCGCGATGGTCATGTACCGGGCGATCTTCGGCCGCGGCCTCGTCCGCACCGCGGTCCTGATCCCCTACGGGATCATCACCGTCGTCGCCGCCTTCGCCTGGCAGTTCGCCTTCTCGCCGGACACCGGCTTCGTCAACGGCCTGCCGCTGATCTCCGACGAAATGGACTGGTTCGGCGGTCGCTTCAGCTCCTTCGCCGTGATCATCATGGCCGAGGTCTGGAAGACGACGCCGTTCATGGCGCTGCTGCTGCTTGCCGGGCTGGTGACGATCGACCGCGGCCTCTACGAGGCGGCGAAGGTCGACGGCGCCACCGCCTGGCAGCGCTTTACCAAGATCACCCTGCCGCTGATGAAGCCGGCGATCCTCGTCGCCCTGCTGTTCCGCAGCCTCGACGCCTTCCGGGTCTTCGACACGATCTTCGTCATGACCCGGGGCGCGCAGGAAACCGAATCGGTCTCGATCCTCGGCTTCAACCAGCTGATCTCCCGCCTCAACCTCGGGCTCGGCTCGGCCGTCTCGGTGCTGATCTTCATCTGCGTCTTCCTGATCGCCCTGCTCTTCGTCAAGGGCCTCGGGGCGCGACTCGACGAAGGACGACCGGGAGGCTGACGATGGAACGGACGGCCCGCGACTACACCCTCTGGAGCATCGTCATCGCGCTGGTGGTGATCTTCGCCCTGATCCCCGTGCTGTGGCTGATCTCGATCTCGCTGAAGCCGCCGGAAGCGATCACCGACGGGCGCTTCATCCC
>DASZDI010000087.1:0-16323 GCA_035942135.1 Solirubrobacterales bacterium
CGGCCTTCAGGGGGAGATCAGGGTGACCATTCCCTCCTCGCCGCCCAACTGTCGCCACTCCGCCGCCTGGTCGGCTTTCACGATCAGCACTTCCGGCCCGGCGGCGCTGACGCGAATTGCCGCGGCGGAGTAGCCGCGTTCGTCCTCGCCCGGCTTGATCAGGGTGGCTTTCAGGCCTTTGGGAAGGGCAGCCGAATCCCCGGTCTTGCTGGAGGCGATTCCGCGGGCGAGCAGGTCGGCCGCGTAGATCAGCGCGATAGCGAGGACGAAGCTGATGAAGATCGCGGCCGCCGTCTCCGGGTGATCCTCCGGCTTGTATCCGAAGATGGTCTCGAAGGAGTCATGCCACAGCGTCAGAAGGGCGCCGATCGAGAGCGTGGCTCCGGAGGCGAGGGTCAGGTTCATCGCCGGCCACTTGATCGGACCGTCTTTCGCTCGGTTCTTCAAACTCATCATGCATCCTCCTCATCGGGTTCCCACATAGGTACCAGAGAGTATCTAAATTGCTGGAGTAGCGATTTAAGAGCTGAGATGCCGATCGATCTGCGAGGCGACGACCTTCGCCGGCTCCCCTGAGACCATCCCCACGTGCGGCCCCGGCACGCGCTCGATCTCGATCGGGCCGGCGGTGACGCGGCGCCAGACGGGGAGGGGGTCGGCGAAGAGGTGGAAGCGGCGGACCTCGGGGAGGAAGTAGGTCATCGAGCCGCGGTAGGGGCGGGGGCGGTAGGCGGCGGCTGCCTCGAGGAAGATCGCGGCGAGGCGCTGGTGGGTGGGGGAGGCCCCTTCCATCCAGTCCGCGGGCGGCTCCGCGAGGGCGGGGTCGCGCTGGAGGCGGGAGAAGCCGCGACGCAGGAGGTTGGGGACCAGCTCGCGCAGCGCCCGGGCGGCCGCGCCGGGCTCGCGCAGGGCGGCGCGGGCGAAGTGGAAGGGGAGGGCGAGGCGGTGGCCCCAGCGCCGGGCGGGAGCATGGGCGGCGGTGGCGAGCTCGGCGTCGATCATCCCCAGCCAGTCGATCTCCTCGCCTTGCTCGGTGAGCAGGCGGGCGACCTCGAAGGCGAGCAGGCCGCCGAAGGAGTGCCCGGCGACGCGGTAGGGGCCTTGGGGCTGGAAGCCGCGGATCACCTCGACGTAGGTCGCGGCCATCTCCTCGACGCTCGTCTGCGGCTCTTCGCCGGGGTTGAGGCCGCGGGCGCGGACGCCGTAGACGGGCACGTCGCTCCGCATCGCCGTCGCGATCTGGCGCATCCCCAGCACGTCCCCCCATATCGAGTGGACGAGGAAGAGCGGCGGGCCTGCCTCGCCGGGGCGCATCAGGATCAGGGGTTCGAAGACCTTGGAGGGATCGTCGACCACCTGCGCCAGCCGGGCGACGGTCGGCGCTTCGATCAGGGCCGAGAGCGGCAGGTCGACGCCGAGGCGCTCCCGGATCTGGGTGAAGACGCGCACCGCCTGCAGGGAGGTGCCGCCGAGCGCGAAGAAGTCGTCGTCCGCGCCGATCCCCTCCACCCCCAGGACCGATTCCCAGATCGCCCGCACCTTGTCGGCGGTGGGCGCGTCCTGCGGGAGCGAGTCGAGGTCCCGCTCGGCGATCGCCGCTTCGGCCTCCGCCACCGCCCGGCGGACCTGCTTAAGCGACTCGGGGTTGGCGAGCGCGCGCTCGTTCGCCGCCGCCCGCCCTTCGACCGCGCTGCGGCCCGCCCGCTCGGAGCGCTTGCCGCTGTGGGTGACCGGCAGCGCCTCGACGGCGACGACCAGCTCCGGCACGTGCAGCGCCGTCGTCTGCCGGCCGATCGTCTTGCGGACCCGCATCGTCAGGTCGCTGTCGAGGCTCTTGCCCTCGCGCAGGACCACCAGCAGGACCAGCCGCGTGCCGCTCTCGTGCTCCTGTTCGACCGCCATCGCCTCCTGCACCTCGGGCACCTCGCGCAGCGCCTGGTAGATCTCGCTGGGGCCGATGCGGACGCCCTGGATGTTCAGCACGCCGTCGGAGCGGCCGTGGATCCGCGCCTGCCCGTCGGCGTCGAGCTCGATCAGGTCGCCGTGGGTCCAGACGCCCTCGTTCTGGCTGAAGTAGGCGTCGTGGAAGCGGCTGCCGTCCTCGTCGCCGAGGAAGCCGAGCGGGCGGGAGGGGAAGGGGTTGCGGCAGACCAGCTCGCCGATCCCAGTGCCCGACGGCGTCGACCCGGTCGCCAGCGCCTGCACGTCGTAGCCGAGGCTGCGGGACTGGAGCATCCCGCGCCGCACCGGCAGGTCCGGGTGGCCGAGCGCGAAGCAGCCGATGATGTCGGTGCCGCCGGAGATCGACTGCAGCGCCACCGGGCCGACCTCCGCGGCGACCCAGTCGAACTGCCAGTCGCGCAGCACCGAGCCGGTGGAGAGGACCGAGCGCAGCGCCCGCGTCGGCGCCTCGCGCCGCGGCGAGTAGCCGCTGTCCTCGCAGAGCTGCAGGTAGGGCGGGCTGGTGCCGAAGACGGTGACGTCCTCCTCGGCGACGATCCGCCAGAGGGTCCCCGGCCCCGTCAGCGGCCCGTCGAAGACGACCACGCGGGCGCCGCAGGCGAGCGCCGAGAGCTGCCAGTTCCACATCATCCAGGCGGCGCTGGTCTGGAAGAAGAGGGTGTCCTCGGCCCCTAGGTCGCCGTGGAGGCGGTGCTCCTTGAGGTGCTCGAGCAGGGTGCCGCCGGCGCCGTGGACGATGCATTTCGGGGCGCCGGTGGTGCCGGAGGTGAAGAGGACGAAGAGCGGGTGGTTGAAGGGGAAGCGCTCCCAGCCCTCCGCCAGGGGCGCGGCCGGAGGGGTGGCAACGAGGTCGGCGAGCCGGTGTACGGGGGGCGCGAGGCCCTGCGGCAGCGGCCCCGGGTCCAGGGCCACGACCGCCTCCAGGGTGGGCAGCGATTCGACGACCGGGCCGACGCTGTCGCCCCCCGTGTTCGCGAGCAGCAATTTCGGCGCGAGCTGCTCGAAGCGGCTGAGGATCGCCTCGGCGCCCATCTCCGGGGCGGCGCTGGAGAAGGTCGCACCGAGCGTCGCCGTCGCCAGGGCCCCGATCATCGCCTCGGGGTTGTTGGCGGCGATGGCGACGACCCGGTCGCCCTCGCCGACCCCGAACGCCCGCAGGTGGCCCGCCAGCGAGCGCACCTGCTCGCGGAGCTCGCGGCGGCTGATCTCGCGGCGGGTCCCGTCGCCGTGGCGGGCCACCACCGCCGGCTGCTCGTCCTGCTCGGGCGTCCGTGGCTCCAGCAGGTTCTCGGCGTAGCTCAGCCGCAGGTTCGGGAAGAAGGTCGCGCTCTCGCAGCGGTCGTCGGTGCAGACCGGCTCCGGGTCGCCGGAGCGCAGCGGATCGGCCCACTCGAGGAAGAGCGCCCAGAACTCGCGGAAGCGCCCGACCGAGAAGGAATGGAAGTCCTGGGGCGTCTCAAACCGCTCTCCGGAGCGCTTCTCGCAGAACTCGACGAAGCTACTGAGCTGCGATTTCTCGGAAAGTGCGGGAAAAACAGATCCGCTTCTCATATCTATTTCTTTGACTTGGGCCTGACATTTGTCAAACGACTACGTTCCATCCCATGCACGTGCAACGGGCGTCGTGGTCGCTGACTGGTCGTCTGCGACGCCCGTTACACGTGCGTCGCTCGTTTGAGGAACCCTGAAAGGATGCCGTACATGGAGGGTTCGCGCCGCTACGACCTAGCCCTTTTCGGGGCCACGGGCTTTACCGGGGGGCTTGCCGCCGACTATCTGGCCGCCAACGCTCCCGAGGGCATGCGCTGGGCCCTGGTCGGCCGCAACCGCGCCAAGCTCGATGCCGTCGCCGCGCGCCTTGCCGCCGCGGCGCCCGCCGCCCCGGTGCCGGACGTCCTCGAGGCCGACGCGGCCGACCGCCAAGCGCTGCGGGAGGTGGCCGAGGCGACCCGGGTCGCGATCACCACGGTCGGTCCCTACGTCCTCTACGGCGAGCCGTTGGTCGCCGCCTGCGCCGCGGCCGGCACCGACTACGCCGACCTCACCGGCGAGCCGGAGTTCGTCGATCGGATGTGGGTCGAGCACCACGCCGAGGCGGAGAGCAGCGGCGCTCGGCTCATCCACTGCTGCGGCTTCGACTCGATCCCGCACGACCTCGGCGCCTACTTCACGGTGCAGCAGCTTCCGGAGGGAGTGCCGCTGAAGGTCAACGGCTATGTGATCAGCAACGCCCGCTTCTCCGGCGGCACCTACCACTCGGCGATCAACGGCTTCTCCCGCGCTCGCCAGACCCTCGGCGCCGCCAAGGAGCGCCGCCGACTCGAGTCCTGGCCGGAGGGCCGCAAGATCCACTCCGCGCCCGCCCGTCTGCGCCGCGACGAGCAGGTCGGCGGCTGGACCGTGCCGCTGCCGACGATCGACGGGACGGTGGTGCGCCGCTCCGCCGCCACGCTCGATCGCTACGGGCCCGACTTCGCCTACGGCCACCACATGGTCGCCAAGCACCTCGCCACGATCGGCGGGATCGGCACCGCCGTCGGCACCGCCGGTGCCCTGGCGCAGCTGTCGCCGACCAAGAAGCTGCTGCTGAAGCTGAAAGCGCCCGGCGAGGGGCCGAGCGAGGCCGAGCGCGAGCGCAGTTGGTTCAAGGTGACCTTCGTCGGCGAGGGAGGAGGGAAGCGCGTCGTCACCGAGGTGACCGGCGGCGACCCCGGCTACAGCGAGACGTCGAAGATGCTCGCCGAGTCCGGCCTCTGCCTCGCCTTCGATGACCTTCCCGCCGCCTCCGGTCAGGTCACCACCGCCGTCGCGATGGGCGACGCGCTGCTCTCGCGGCTGCAGAAAGCGGGCATCTCCTTCCGCGTTGTCGAATCCTCCTAACCGGGTAGGCAGCGGCCATGGACGATCAACAGGTAATCGACCGCATCGATCAGCTGGCCCAGGAAGAGAAGGACCTCCTCCACCGTCACGAGGGTGAGGGCCTGAACGACGACGAGCACGCCCGCTTGCAGGAGCTCGAAGTCCAGCTCGACAAGGCCTATGACTACCTCCACCAGCGCCGCGCCCTCCGCCGCGCCGGCAAAGACCCCGAGGACGCCAGCATGCGCGACGGCGGCACCGTCGAGAGCTACGAGCAGTAGCCACCGAACCAATCCGCCTGAGCGGCGCTAGGCTTCACCCCGCACCTCGGCGCCCTGGCGGAGTGGTTACGCAGCGGCCTGCAAAGCCGTTTACACCGGTTCGATTCCGGTGGGCGCCTTAGGCCCTATGGGTAGCCCAATCCTCTTGGGCGGCTGAGTCCTCCCTTGTCTCAGGCTCCTGGTCTTGAGGATCTTCAGGTCCGCTCCGGCGGCTAACGTCTCGCGACGATCTGTCTGAGGCATCGCCCCTGATCGGAGAACTGAGGAAAGACTTATGGGCAATCCATCGCCAATGCGTCAACCAGAGGCAGTTCGAGACTACAAGCGCCTGCTCAAGGGCGAGGCTACTGCTGACCAATACTGGGAAACGCTTCGCCGCGAGGCACGGGCCGATGTCCGGCGTGTCTTGAGTCGTCGTCGCGCAAGGGCCCGGGCGTAGAGGTCGGTAATGCGATTCGAGATACACCGTGCCAGCGGCGGGCAGTTCTACTGGCAAAGCAGACGCTCGTTCTGCCGCTGAATCGGTGCAGCGCAGTGCTGGCAGCGCGTCGATCGAAGACCGCACTTAGTCGCTAGGACGCCCTGCGGGCTAGGCGCGCCTCTGCTCCGCGGGAGCGCTTAATCCCTGCGCTTGTAGTTGACGGCGAATAGACGGAAGACCTCGACGGTCTCTCTGTGGCGCCCCGTAGTGGTGAGCTCATGGATGAACCCGAGCGCCTGGGCAACGGCGACGGAGTGCTCGTTTGACGGCTGGATGCGGGCGACGACGCTGGGCGCTTCGAGCCTTCCGAATGCCTCGGCGAGCATCGCTTCGCCACCCTCCACTGCGAAGCCCCGGCCCCACACGGATGGCTTGAGCCACCAGCCGATCTCGATCTCGGTCGCCTCGAGGCCTATCGCCCCCGCGCCGAGGAGGTTCAGGGCCGCGAGCCCGACCGCCTCCCCGCTTGCCTTCTCGACACAGGCGCGCCACCCGAAGCCGTGTTCCTCCCAATGCCGCCGCTGGTCTTGGGACACCTCTTCCGCGAGCGCCGCCGACCAGAGTTCACCGGTGCCGATGTGGCGAACGACCCGTGGGTCCGATGACAGCTCGACGAGCAGCCCCGTATGAGGGCCACTCCAGGGCTCCAAGCGGAGCCTTGTCGTTTCGATCGTCGTTTGAGCCACGGCAGTCGAACATATCCGTGAGAGGCGCGGCTGAGGTGGAGGGGGAGACTCCTTCGGCGCTGGTCCTTAAGCATGTAGATGCCTCGGATCAGCAGCTTCTACGGGATCGTGGTCACCATGTACTACGAAGATCATCCGCCGCCGCACTTTCATGTCCGCCATGGCGATGAGGAAGCCAAGATCGGGATCTCGAACGGTCGGGTTCTTGCGGGGTCGCTTTCCGGGCGGGCGCTGCGCCTCGTGCGAGAATGGTTGATCCAGCACCGCGCCGAGGTGGAGGAGAATTGGAATCGGGTGGTCGACAACGAGCGCCCTCGGCAGATCGAGCCATTGTCATGAACGAGATCGTCAAGGTGACCGCAGTCGAGCCGCTCGATGGCTTTCGTATCCGCGCGACGTTCTCGGACGGGGCGATCAAGGAGATCGACCTGAGCGAGGTGTTCGCGCGGGGCGGGGTCTTCGAGCCGATCCGGGAGGATCGCGATCTGTTCATGGCGGTTCGAGTCGATTCCGAGGCAGGCACCGTCGAGTGGCCGGGCGAAGTCGATCTGGACGCCGAGGTTCTCTACGGGCGCTTCGAGCCGGCTTCGGGCGCTCGGATCGGGCGCCGGACTCTGCGCGAGCCCGGGGTTGCCGTTTAGCCGCTAGGCCGGCTGCGGCGCAGGGGCGCCTGCGGCCTCGCGGGCCGGCAGCAGCAGGGCCGAGAGGCAGACCATCGCGAAGGCGATCGCCTGGAGGGCAATGCCGGTGGGGTCGGTGGGGAGGGGGTCGCCGAAGACGAGGATGCCGCCGGCGATCTGGGTGGCGTTGGCGACGAGGCCCATCAGGCCGATCGTCTCGATGGCGCCGCCGCGCTGCAGGGCCGCCACGGCGGTGTACTGGGCGAGGGCGCCGCAGACGATGACGATCGCGACCCAGGGGACGACGATCGGGGCTTCGACGCCGCCGGCGCCGGTCAGGCCCTTGATCGCCACGCCCGCCAGGGCGAAGAGGAGACCCGCGAGCGCCGCGAGGAGGACGCCGGAGCGGGCGGCGAGGCGCTCGGAGCGGTGACCCAGGGCGAGGGCCCCGGCCAGCAGGGCGAGGCCGCCCTCGAAGCCGAGGATCGCCGCCAGGGAGAACTCGGAGTGGCTGCCGCTGAAGCTCGGGACGGTCACCGCCAGCAGCGCCAGGCCGGCGCCGCCGAGCAGCAGGGCCAGCCACTGGCGCCGCTCGACCGAGTCTCCGAAGAGGCCCTGGGACATCACCGCGAGGGTGACGGCACCGCCGGCGAGGACCGCCTGGACGAGGGAGATCGGGGCCATCGAGAGGGCCGCCACGTGGACCAGCCAGGCGACCGCCGCGAGCCCCCAGCCCGCCGCGAACCAGCGCGAGCGGGCGAGGCCGCGAGCGCTGCGCAGCGGCCGGCGGATCTGCACCGGCTCGACCTGCTGACAGCCGCGGTGCTTGAGCAGGGCCGAGGCGTTGGTGATCACCGCGGCGACCAGCGCCAGGCCGATCCCCGCGTCAACCGAGCTCATGCGCCCCGCAGCTTTCCTTCGCCGGCCACGAGGTGACTATCGACCGGCCTTCGCCCTGGGGCGACGATTGCGCGAGCGGCTGGACGGATTGCGGGGCCGATCGCCGGTCGGCTTCCGGGTCCCCGCGGCGCCGCCGTACTCGCGGGCGAGGCCGAGGTCCCCGGCCATGCGGCGGACTTCGTCGGCCTGGTCGGCGAGGACGAAGCTGATCCCGGTCCCGCGGCGCCCGGCGCGGCCGGTGCGGCCGATTCGGTGGGTGTAGGCGTCGCGGTCCTCGGGGGCGTCGAAGTTGATCACGTGGGTGACCCCGGCGACGTCGATGCCGCGGGCGGCGACGTCGGTCGCGATCAGCGCGTCGACTTCTCCGGACTCGAAGCGGGCGAGGGCCCGTTCGCGCTGCCCCTGGCTCTTGTCGCCGTGCATCGCGACCGCTTCCAGGTCGTGTTTGCGCAGCCGTTTGGCGAGCCGGTCGGCGCCGCGCTTGGTGCGGACGAAGACCAGCGTGCTGCCGCTCTCGGCCTCGCCGAGCTGCTGGACCAGGTGGTCGAGCTTGGCGGCCTGGGAGTCGACGTGGAGGAAGCGGTGCTCGATGTCGGCCTTGGCGGTGCTGTCGGCGGACTGGGTGTGGCGGCGGGCATCGCGGGTGAACTCGGTCGCGATCTTGCCGGTCGCACCCTCCAGGGTGGCCGAGAAGAACAGCGTCTGGCGGCTCGCCGGGGTCTGGCCGACGATCCGGCTGACGGCGGGCTTGAAGCCCATGTCGAGCATCCGGTCGGCCTCGTCGAGGACGAGGACCTGGACCTGCTCGAGGGAGACGACGCCGCGGGCGATCAGGTCCTCGAGCCGGCCGGGGCAGGCGACGACGATGTCGGCGCGGCGGGCGGCCTTGCTCTGGGGACCGAAGCCGACGCCGCCGTAGACGGCGGCGAGCTTCAGCCCGCGGGAGTCGGCGACCGAGCGCAGCTCGTCGAGGATCTGGCTCGCCAGCTCGCGGGTGGGGGCGAGGACGAGAGCGGCGGTGTGGCCGCTGCCCGGCTCGATGCGCTCGACCAGCGGGATGCCGAAGGCGAGCGTCTTGCCCGACCCGGTCGGCGACTGGACGAGCAGGTCGTGGCCGGCGAGCGCGTCGCGGACGACGAGCTGCTGGACGGGGAAGGGGGTGGTGATGTCGCGACGGGCGAGTGCGCGTACGACAGGTTCAGAGATGCCGAGATCGGCAAACGAAGTGATGGTGTGTGCTCCTTTTTGAGCTTCTCAGGGGAGATCCAGCGGCCCCTAAGCGCCCGGTGGCACACGGAGGAAACGGAACCTCTCGGGCGGCAACGCTGCCGGACCCGACGAATTCACGGTAGCAGCAGCGGCGTTAATCCGGTCCAGCAATACGGAACCAGGCGAGGGACTGTGCAGGGCGAAGGCCCCATTCCTCGACCAGGGCGCCGACGATCCTCAGCGCATGGCCGGCGCCGCTGATCTCCCCGCCGGCGCCGCCGATCCGGCCGATCTCGCCGTGGACGCGGCCGTCCTGGATCTCGAGGCGGACCTCGATCCGGTCGCCCGTCGGGTCGGAGAGGCAGATCGTCACCAGCTCGGTGACCACGGCCCGGAGGTCGGCGACGGTGTGGAGGCTGAGCTGGTCGCCCAGGGTCTCGACCGCCCGCCGCGCCCTCTGCGGCGCCGAGGAGTCGGCCGTGAGCTGCAGGTGGAGGCTTTCGCCGCCGTCGGCCTCCTGTCGCCTGAGCGCCGAAGAGCCGACGCCGACCAGCTCGCCGAGGAGGTCGGGCAGGTGATCCGAGTCTGTTGAGGTGTCCTCTTGTAACTTCGCCGACATCCGCCATCGCCTACTTAAAATTGAGGTTTCGTCGAGAGGGATACCCGGGGTATCGACAGGCAAACGACGGGCGTACAGGGCTCGTCCCGATCTGTCGATAGGACCAAGAGTGCATCAGGGGGCTTCACACGACGACTTCGAGACCCGGTATTGGCTGCGGACGGCGGCCGCCGGCAGCTGGGTGACGATCCTGATGTCCAGCGCGGGCCTGGTCTACCTGGCCTTCTTCGCCGACCCCGAGCACCGGCTGGGGCTGGGGCTGATGCTCGGGGTGACCGGCGTCTCCGGGCTGGTGGCGCTGTTCGTCCCCTGGCGGCGCATCGTCGCCACCGCGTGGCGGGAGCGCGCCTTCCTCTGCTGGGCCCTGCTCACCGTCGTGATGATCTACGCGCTGACGCTCGCCGACGGCGGCGCCGAGAGCCCGCTGCGGCTGGCCCTGTTCCTGCCGGTCGTCTTCGCCTCGCTCTCGTTCCCGATCCGCTACGTGGTCGCGACCGGCATCCTCGCCGAGCTCGCCTTCCTGGGTCTGGCGGCGGAAGGCGGCCTCGAGGGCGGCTTCGTCCTCGTCTACAGCTCGGTCCTCGCCGGGACCGCGACGATGGCCCTCTGGCAGGCGAAGAACCACGACGGCTGGCGCCAGGAGCTCGCCCGCAGCTCCACCACCGACCCCTTGACCCAACTGCTCAACCGGCGCGGCTTCGCGATGGCCTCCGACCGCGCCTTCGCCGCCCTGGCCCGCCACGGCAGGCCGGTGACGCTGGTGCTGATCGACCTCGATTACCTGAAGGCCTACAACGACCATCACGGGCACCAGGCGGGGGACGAGCTGCTCTGCTGGGTGGGCGGCCAGCTCTCCGCGGCCGTGCGGGCCGGAGACTCCGTCGCCCGGCTCGGCGGGGACGAGTTCGCGGTGCTGCTGCCGGACACCGACGCGGCCGTCGCCGAGCCGGTTGTCGCCCGCCTCTGCGCGGGGCTGGGCGAGCGCGCCCCGCACTGCCTCGGCAGCGCCACCGCGCCCGAGGACGGGTCCAGCTTCGACGCGCTCTACCGCTGTGCCGATGCGGCGCTCTACCAGCGCAAGCTGATGCGCTCGCAGGGGCGCGAGGGCGAGCCCGAGGTTGTGCCCGGCCCCTCTCCTGCATAGCCTTCGGTGGGTGACCGAGAAATCGGCAGGAGCTGATCACTCGACCAATCCCGAGAGGGGCAGGCCCGCGGCGCGACTGTCCCGGCTGTACCTGGACGCGCTCAGGGCCAACGACGCCGCGGGCGCCTACCGGGTGACCTCGCGGGCGATCGCGGGTGGGATGCCGGTCCCGGTCCTCTACCAGCAGGTGATCACCCCGGCGATGCACGCGATCGGGGAGCTCTGGGAGAGGGGCGCGATCACGGTCGCCGACGAGCACCTCGCGACGGCGCTGACCCACCGGGTGCTGGGCGCCCTGCGCTCACCGATCCGCTGCGAGGTCCACGTCGACGCTCCCGGCGAGCGCTCGCCGCAGGGGCGGGCGATGCTGGCGACGGTGGAGGGGGAGCAGCACGCGCTCGGGCTGCGGATGGTCGCCGACGTGCTCGAGGACCTCGGCTTCCACGCGATCTACCTGGGCGCGGACGTGCCGACCGAGGCCCTGCTGCAGGCGCTCGACTCGCTCTCGCCCGACCTGCTGGCGCTCTCGGTGACGATGCCCCATCTCTCCCGCACCCTCGAAGAGGTCGCCTCCGAGGTGCGGCACTCGCACCCGCACCTGGACCTTCTCGTCGGCGGCCAGGCCGCGCCCGCCGAGGGCGTCTGCGGCGAGCGGGAGACGGCGGTCCAGGACCTCGAGCTGCTCTCTCGGGACCTCGTCCGACAGCCCTGAGGCGGTTGCTCGGCCGGTTAAGCCCCGGCGGGGCGGGGTATCTGGGCCCCAGCAGCATCAGGAGCAAAGACCAGGGACAGGAGGAACGATGGCCGAAAGAATCGGGGGCCGGACGGTTGACGACCGCGGCACCACCCACACCAGAGACGAAGACGGCGTCCGCGACGAAAGGGACGGGGTTCGCGACCGAGGCGCGGTGCGCTCCGACGGCGACGTGCGGACCCGTGAGCGCGCTGCCGGGCCCGGCGTCGTGCGGGAGCGCCAGCGCGAGGAGTACGGCGGCTTCAACCTGGGCGCGGCGTTCTTCGGCTGGCTCGTGGCGGTCGGCCTCGCGGTCATGCTGACGGCGCTGCTGAGCGCGGCGGGCGCGGCGATCGGTCTCACCGAGCTGAGCGAGGGCGAGGCGCGCTCCAACGCCGAGACGATCAGCATCGTCGGCGGCATCCTCCTGATCGCGGTGCTCGCGCTCAGCTACTACGCGGGCGGCTACGTGGCCGGGCGGATGTCGCGCTTCGACGGCGGCCGCCAGGGGCTAGGCGTCTGGCTGATCGGCTTGCTGGCGACGGTGGCATTGGCGGTCCTGGGCGCGATCGGCGGCTCCGAGTGGAACCTCTTCTCGCAGCTGAACCTGCCGCGCATCCCGATCGACGAAGGCTCGCTGGCCGCCGGCGGGGCGATCGCCCTGGTGCTGGTCCTGGTCGCAACGCTGCTGGCGGCGATCTCCGGCGGCAAGGTGGGGGAGCGCTACCACCGCAAGGTCGACCGGGCCGGCTACGAGCCGAGGGGACGGACGGCAGCGGCCTAGCGGGGCCGCTGCCAGTTGGGCCGCAGGTAGGCCTCCTCGAAGCCCGCGCGAAGGATGTTGCGATAGCTCGCCGAGGGCCGGTCCGGGACCCGCTCGCCCGTCTCCACGAAGAGGGTGTGGCAGCCGGCCTCGGCGGCGTCGCGGATGCGCCGGTGCAGGAGCGCGGTCTGGCAGCCGCGCCCCCGCGCCCCCTCGAGGGTGGCGGCGACGCCGAGCTCGGCGATCCCGTCGTCGATCAGCATCGCCGCGCAGGCCTGGGCCTCGCCCTCGACCCGGGCGACGTAGCAGCGCCAGCCCTCGCGGCCGGGGAGCCGGGCGAAGAAGGAGGCGCCCCAGCCGGGCAGGCCGAACCCGATCGCGGCGATCGTCCCGAACGGCTCCTGCTCGGGGTCGGTGAGCTCGACGACCTCGACCCCGTCCGGGGCGGGAAAGCGCGGCGGGTGGGGGCCGCGGACGAACTTCATCCAGGCGTAGGTGGGCTCGAAGCCGTTCTCCCGCAGCCACGCCTCCGCCGCCGCGGAGCCGGAGAGGCCGGGGGTAACGGGCACGTAGGGGGCGACCCCGTGCGAGCGCGCCCACTCCGCCGCCGCTCCGAGATCCTCGCCGCCGGGGTCCTCCGGGGCGCCCAGCAGCATGTTCAGCATCCCGACCTCGGGTAGGTCGGCGGCGATCGTCGCCTGGACCGGCCCGAAGCTCCGCAGCTCGACCCCGTGCTCCCGCGCCACCTCCGCCGGGACCGACTCCCAGACCTCGCGCCAGAAGTGCCGCTCCGCCCGGTCCAACGCCGCCGGGTCGTACGCAACGCCGTTCTTGGTCTGAGCGGGAGCCATCGCGGGCGAGCATAGAACGGAAAAGGGCCCCGAGCGGGGCCCTTTGATTCCGAAGGACGTGCCACCAGAGAGTTCTAAGTCGCTGGCTCGTCAGTCCTCGAGCTTGTGAAGTTCGTCCCCCCGTAAACACCGAGGGAGCAGGAAAGTTGCACCATTTGCATCGGCACTTGCAGCGGAACCTTTAACGCCCCCGCCACCTCCACCCGGCTTCCGCTTCGCCGCTGCTAGATTCACGTCTCCCGGGCGTTTAGCTCAGTTGGGAGAGCGCCAGCTCGACAAGCTGGAGGTCACTGGTTCGAGCCCAGTAACGCCCATAGAATTCCGCGCTACAGAGCCAAAAACCGGCCTGTGGTTCGAGCCCACTTTCTCGCCTTCCGAGACCGCAACTCGCTTACGCAGCGGAGACTACCCCGCCATGCGGCGGATCGCGACGTCTCGGACCCCTCGGAAACCGCTTCGCGCTACCCCTAGGTCTCGGCCTGAGAGCGGGGCATGGCCGTCCCCGGCGAAAGCGCTTCAGAGAGGATACGCGGGGCACCTTCAGGCCGCTCTCAACGCCTTGGTCCGTTAGGGGCTTTCGAGTTCGCAGATTGGATCGGATTCCCCGAAAGGACGTCGCCTATGCTGCGCCGGATCCTGAGTGCGACAGCAGAGGGCCGCAGATCGGGCAATCAGTCCGTGGTTCCACTGTCTCTCGGGTCGCATCCATCGTGCGCAGGTCGTAGATATGCGCTTGCCCTTGGGTCGCTGGCGATGCGAGACCCGTCAAAAGATGCAGAACCTCCATCGCAACCTGTCCTCCAATCATCGCGCAAGCTGGCCCAAGACTTCCAGCCGGGTTAAGTTTGGCGCGTCGTTGCTCAAGGCCGATCCCAAGGTCAGCGAACTCACGCAGGAAGGCCGCCTCGTAGCACGCATAGCACCCCGTGACGCCGGGGACGAACAACGGACCGACCCTGGCGATCGGTGGAAAATGGCTCATCGTGATGTAGGGGATGCCAGCAGCAAAACAGGCTGAGTTGCACCAGTGCTCGATGTCGTGAGGTGGCCAGTCAGCCGCGTCGATGAGAACATCGCAGCCAGCGATAAATTCGGCCACATCCGCTTCACTTTGAAGAGTCCTCTCGCTGATGCGAACCTCAGCCGCTGGATCGAATGACCGGAGGCGGGCGGCCGCGCACTCCACCTTTGGCCTGCCCGCCTCGGTTGGATCAAAGAGAATCTGTCTATTCAAGTTACTGACCTCCACCCGGTCTCCATCGACAAGCCAGAACTCACCAATGCCGACGCAAGCCAGAGCTAAGGCTGACCACCCACCCAAACCCCCGACTCCCAAGACCGCAACCTTCGCTCCGCGAAGCGTCTGCTGGCATTCCGACGGCGAGCGCTGTCCACTGCTGACATCGCTGAAATAGCGCAGCTGACGGTCAAAGCGATGAAGCTCCTGGACTGGAAGCCGATCGTCGTCCGCGGCGTCCTCAACTAACCCAAGATCGTGCAACTGCTCGAGCGCATCATCCACGACCGCTGAGCCGAACTCAGCCCGTAGTTGCTCGAGGGTTTTGAGTCCCGCCAGATCGGATAGGAGTCGTCTTTCTTTAGAACCGGGAGCCTCGACGCGAATGTCCATTTCGCTGCTTGGCCGTAGAAGAAGCAAGTCTCCGTTGGGCATGTCGATGACCTCGGTCGTACGTTTAAGACGCGGTCTGAGCATTGTTCTTCCAACGGGCGTTGCCTAGGCCAGGTCCGCCAAATAGACCGCCTTCGTGTGAAGGTCCTCGTCTAACGGTTGGAAGAGGCGCCCGTCCAGCTCTCCGTAGGTCCCCTTGGCACTCAAGCCGGCGCGTCGAAGCGCAGCGAAGATTTCCTCGCTTGAGAAATGGCGCTGCCGGTGAAGAGTCTCGTCCCGTTCCGAGCCCTCTACGGTGTAACTGGCTTCGCAGATTGCCCCAGGGCGTAGGGCCATCGGGTCCGTCAAGCCCCGCCACTTCATCGATCCAGACGCATCTTCAACCGTCAACGATTCGCAAAAGAGCCCGCGATATCCGGCCAGGGTGTTCAGGTCGAACAACGCGAGACCGTTCTCCGCTAGGTTCAGCGCCATCCCGGTTAGGGCTGCCACCAGTTCGTCCCGACTGAGCAGGTAGTTGACGGAATCGTTTAAAGCCCAAACTAGATCGAACCGGCCTAGGCACGGCATATCGCGCATATCGACCACCCGTAGATCCGCTTCGGAGCCCAGTTTGGCCTGAGCAATCTCAATCATCCTCGGCGATACATCGCAGGCGGTTACCTGGAAGCCACGCCGGAGCGGGACGATGGAACTGAGACCGGTCCCGCATCCGATATCGAGGAGCCGTGTGCCGGTCATGCCGGCTGCAGATGCGACCTCAAGTAAACGGGTACTCCAGCGCTCGTATTCATAGCCTCTAACGAACCGCTCGTAGGTGGCAGCGTGCTGGTCATACGTTGCTCGCGCCTGGTCGCCACCCGCCCAGTGTTTAAGCATGGCTTGCGGCCTTTAGCCGATCGCTCTTCAATCCGTCGTCCTGCTCAACGCGACCCATGCCCGCGTAAGGGAGCCCGGCAGATCGATCTCGGCACGGCGCTTTAAATGCCACGCCCATATGTTGGCAATTCCCAGTAAAACTTGGCCTCCCGCCGATAAGTGGCCCGGCCACCTTGACAGGACCACTGCCAGGGCGGCCGGGCGAGGATCCCGGTCTAGATCACCCGCTCTTGGCGATCTGCGCGACGGGGAGGTTGCCTACCTTCGCAACGAGCTTCATCATTCACCTCCCTCTTTTCTTGGCTATTGCCAATAAAAGCCGTTTCTGCGCCTATCTCCAATAAACGGGGCACCAAATTGCTCTCTAAAGCGGTCCGGCCGAGGTTTTTGGTAACTACTGGTGACCAATGCACCCGCCCCGGGAGAAGATTTCGTCGACGCAGGCAGCTAGAAGTAGTACGGGGCGTGTCCGCGTCGGTACGGAGCCGTCCTTCTTGGAGCGGCTCGGGCTCGTCTGGGCTTACCCCGTCCGGCTGACGATCGTGGCAGAGCTACAGATGCGCGAAATGACGGTGAAGGAATTCCACGACCAAGTCGGTGGAGCGACGCTGCGAAGCCTTGAATGGCACTTCGGGGGCTTGCTGAAACATGGCTGGCTGCGGCTTGTGAAGACAAGAAAGGACGGCCCGGTGCGACCCAGTCATGT
>DASZDI010000088.1:0-1682 GCA_035942135.1 Solirubrobacterales bacterium
GCGTATCACGAGGTGCGCAACGGGCTGATCGTCCGCTGGATCGATACCCCGGGTTGAATCAGGGGAGACGCGGAAGGGCGAGGCCCGGCGCCCTGGTCCTAGAAGTTGCCTAGCCGTTTTCGTCCGTAGACGACGGCCACCGCGATAACCACCGCTCCCCACGCTGCGGCTGCCCAGAGTCCGACTGCTCCACCCAGGAACCCGGCGATCACAACGGCGAAGAGGACGCCCGCGTATGCCGCGAAGGCGAGCATGGCTCGCCGAAGCAGCCGGAGCATGCTTCGCTCAGGCAGCGGCCCGAGCGCGCTGCTGCTCGGCGACCTCGGGCGAGGGAATGTGGACGCGCTCGCTGCGGAGGCTGCGGCGGCGGCGGGCCTCCTTGAAGATCGTGCCGAGGACGCGGAAGCCGTCGCGGAAGGTCTTCAGGTTGCTGTCGCCGGAGATGCGCTCTTTCTCGTAGCTCGGCACCTCGGTGATCTTCATCCCGGCGCCGGCGATGCGGAGGTTGATCAGGGTCTCCACCTCGAAGCCGGGGACGTCGAGGGAGATGAAGGGGAGGCAGCGGGCCCAGAAGGCGTTGTAGCCGTAGCAGAGGTCCGTGAAGTTGGTGCCGTGGAGGGCGTTGGCCGACTTGCTGAGGAAGGCGTTGCCGAGAGAGCGCATGCCGGTGATGTCGGCGCTGCCGCCGCCCTCGAGGAAGCGCGAGCCCTTGGCGAAGTCGGCGCCGGCCTCGAGCGCGGCGACGAAGCGGGGGATCTCCGCCGGGTCGGCCGAGCCGTCGGCGTCGAGCATGACGACGAGGTTGCCGGTGACAGCGGCGAAGCCGGTGCGGAAGGCGTCGCCCTTGCCGCGGCCGCTCTGGGTCGTGACCCGGATGCTCGGGTACGCCTGGCGGGCGGCTTCGATCGTGTTGTCCTTCGAGTTGCCGTCGACGAGGATCACCTCGTGCAGGTCGTCGGGAAGTTCAGAGAGGACCTGGCCGATGTTCTTCTCCTCGTTCATCGCCGGGACCACGACGCTGACCTTGGTGCTGCGGATGCTGCGGCGGTCCGGCCCTTTGTAGGGGACGGCGTCGCGGGCGGCGAGGGCCTCGACCCCGATCAGCGGCACGCCGCCGACCCGGCTCGTGGTCACCGACTGCGCCTCGAGCAGGTCCAGCGGCCGCGGCAGCAGGCTGACCGGGACGCCGATCGACTTGAAGGCGCGGACGAGGCTGAGCAGGCCTTCGTCGTCCTCGTGCTGACTAGAGATGACGACGCGGTCGGCGTGGTAGCGCTCGACCACCTCGAGGGCGGCGACGCGGCCGGCCGTGCCGGGGTCTTTTTCAGCCGGCGGCACGGTGCCGACGACGCTGGCGTACTTCCTCAGCGGGGCGTAGGCGCGGAGCCGTTCGGCGGTGGTGTCGTCGCCGACCAGCACCCAGCGCTCCTGCGGGGCATGCCGCTCCAGGTAAGGGGCGAGGAGCGCGCGGCAGGCGGTGTCGAGCACGATGAAGCCGACCCACAGCCCCAGCTGCTCGATGCTGCCGAGCGAGACCAGGAGCGAGGCCGACCAGGCGAAGACGCCGGCGACGAGGAAGCGGATTACGGGCCAGCCGGCGCCGCCCTCGTCGGCCCGCGGGGAGCGGGCGCCGTAGACGCCGAGCAGGGCGTAGACGAGGACGAGGACGATCGGGGCGAGCG
>DASZDI010000089.1:0-2056 GCA_035942135.1 Solirubrobacterales bacterium
AGATCTGCTTGTTCTTCAGCAGCTCCGGAACCTCGCCTTTGTTGATCCGCGCGGCCAGGCCCTCGACCACGGCGGTCTTGCCGACGCCCGGCTCGCCCAGCAGCACCGGGTTGTTCTTGGTGCGGCGGGAGAGGATCTGCATGATCCGCTCGATCTCGGTCTCACGACCGATCACCGGGTCGAGCTTGCCCTCCTCGGCGAGGCGGGTGAGGTTGCGGCCGAACTGGTCGAGCAGTTTCGAAGACTTTTTGCCCTCGCCCGAGCCGGCGCTGCCGCCGCTGCCCTGACGGCGACCGCCGGGCCCGGAGAGCATCCGGATCACCTCGTTGCGGATCTTGTCGGAGTCGGCGTCGAAGTCGAGCAGGATGCGGGCGGCGACGCCCTCGTTCTCACGCACCAGGCCGAGCAGGATGTGCTCGGTGCCGATGTAGTTGTGGCCGAGCGAGAGCGCCTCGCGCAGCGCCAACTCGAGGACCTTCTTGGCGCGCGGGGTGAACGGGATCTGGCCGGAGGTGACCTCCTCGCCGGAGCCGACGATCCGGACCACCTGCGAGCGGACGCGTTCGACGGTGATGTCGAGCGACTCGAGAACGCGCGCGGCCAACCCCTCCTCCTCGCGAAGGAGACCGAGCAGGATGTGCTCGGTGCCGATGTAGTTGTGCTTGAGCGTCCGGGCCTCCTCCTGCGCTAGGACGACGACCTGGCGAGCTCTCTCGGTGAATCGCTCGAACAATGAAGACCTCTTCCTGGTTTCAACCCGTGATACCCGGGTTTGTACCGCCGAACGCCTGTCTTCCCTTTATCGGGAGGCGCTCATCTGTCCCTTAACTCTACCGGGGTCGGATGTCCGGCCCGGGACCCCATCGGTGCGCTAAGAGCGAACTTTCAGCGTTAAGAAGGCACAGTGCGGCGCAATTACGTGCGCATGGCGGGGAAGAGCAGCACCTCGCGCAGGGTCGCGGCGCCGGTGAGCATCATCACCAGGCGGTCGATCCCGAGGCCGACGCCACCGGTCGGCGGCATCCCCTGTTCGAGCGCTTCGACGAAGGCCTCGTCGAACTGGTGGGCCTCCTCGTCGCCGCGCGCCACCTCGCCGGCCTGCTGCTCGAAGCGGCGCCGCTGCTCGTCGGGGGCGTTCAGCTCGGTGAAGGAGTTGGCGATCTCGACGCCGCCGGCGAAGGCCTCCCAGCGCTCGACCAGTCCCTCCTCGGTGCGGTGGGCCTTGGCGAAGGGCGAGAGCTCGACCGGGTAGTCGAAGACGAAGGTCGGCTGGACCAGGCCCGGCTCGACGTGCTTGGAGAGCAGGCCGTCGACCAGCTTGCCCCAGCCCTCGGTGGGGTCGATCTCGCCGCCGATCGCCTCGGCCAGGGCCTCGCGGGTCGGGTGCTCGGCGATGTCGATCCCGGCCTGCTCGAGGATCGCCTCGCGCAGGGTGATCCGCCGCCAGGGCGGCGCCCAGTCGATCTCGACGTCGCCGCGCGGGACCTTGGTCGTGCCGAGGACCCGCTCGGCGACCTCGGCGACCAGGCGCTCGAGATCGTGGGCGGTCTTCTCGTAGTCGGCGTAGGCCTCGTACCACTCGATCATCGTGAACTCGGGGTTGTGCTTGTGCGACCCCCCCTCGTTGCGGAAGTCCTTGCCGAGCTCGTACACGCGCTCGAGCCCTCCGACGATCAGGCGCTTGAGGTAGAGCTCGGTCGCGATGCGGAGATAGAGGTCGGCGTCGAGCGCGTTCGAGTGGGTCACGAACGGCTCGGCGACGGCGCCGCCGTACCTGGGCTGAATGATGGGCGTCTAGACCTCGAGGAAGCCGTTCTCGTCGAGGTACCGGCGGATCGCGGTCACCATGCGCGTTCGCGTCTGGAAGTCGGCGCGCGTGTCCTCGTTCATCAGCAGGTCGAGGTGGCGGCGGCGGTAGCGCTGCTCCACATCGGTGACGCCGTGAAAGGTGTCGGGCAGCGGCGCCCGGTTCTTCGCGAGGAGCTGGAGCTCGTCAACGGCCAACGACGGCTCGCCTCTTCTGGTCTTGGTGGCCTTGCCGGTCGCGCCCACGATG
>DASZDI010000090.1:0-2858 GCA_035942135.1 Solirubrobacterales bacterium
GCCCAAGCCCCATAGAGCTTGGAATACGGCACACCCGCCCCGATCAGCTCTTCATGCGCCCCCTGCTCCGCGATCTCCACATGTTCGAGCACGACGATCTTGCCGGCGCGGCGAATCGTCGAGAGGCGGTGGGCGATGACGATCGCGGTGCGGCCGTGGAGGAGGCGCTCGAGGCCGCGCTCGATCGTTTTCTCGGTCCGCACGTCGACGTTGGAGGTGGCCTCGTCGAGGATCAGGATGCGGGGCTCGGCGAGGAGGGCGCGGGCGAAGGCGACGAGCTGGCGCTGGCCCGCCGAGAGCTGGATGCCGCGCTCGCCGATCTGGGTGTCGAGGCCGTCGGGGAGGGCGGCGACGAACTCGGTCGCTCCCACCGCGGCGACCGCGGCGTCGATCTCCTCGTCGCTCGCCTCGGGGCGGCCGAAGGCGATGTTCTCGCGCACCGTGCCGGAGAAGAGGAAGCCCTCCTGGGGCACGATCCCGAGCTGCCGGCGCAGCGCCCGCTGCTGCACCCCGCGCAGGTCGTGGCCGTCGACCCGGACCGTTCCCTGCTGCGGGTCGTAGAAGCGCGCGACCAGCTTCGCGAAGGTCGACTTGCCGGCGCCGGTGGCGCCGACCAGCGCCAGGGTCTGGCCCGGGGGGACGTGGAGGTCGACGTCGCGCAGGGCCCAGGTGTCCTCGCCCGCCTCTCCCTCCTCGCCGTAGGAGAACCAGACCCCGTCCAGCTCGATCTCCCCGCGCAGCGTCCCCGGGTCGATCGCGCCGGGCGCGTCGACCATGTCCGGCGCGGTGTCGAGCAGGTCGAAGATCTTGTCGAGGGCGGCCATCCCCTGCTGGTAGGTCGTGTAGAGCTGGGAGAGCTGCTGGATCGGGTCGAAGAAGGTGTTGAGGTAGCCGACGAAGGCGACGATGACGCCGAGCTGGATCGCCCCGTCGATCGCCTGGGCGCCGCCGTAGAGCAGGATCACCGCGGTGCCGATCGCCGAGAGCATTTCCACCGCCGGGAAGTAGGAGGCGTTGAGGTAGACGGTCTTCATGTTCACCGCCCGGTTGGCCTCGTTCAGCGCGGTCATCTCCTCGAGGTGGCGCGGCTCCTGGCCGAAGCTGCGGACGACGCGGACGCCGCTGAGGCTCTCCTGCAGGTAGGCGGTGATCGCCGCGATCCGCTCCCGCGTCGCCCGGTAGGCGCCGGCGGAGGCGATCCGGAAGATGACGCTGGCGACCGCCAGCAGCGGGAAGGTGAGGAAGGTGACCAGGGCGAGCTGGACGTCGAGGACGAGCAGGATCACCACCACCCCGATCAGGGTCAGGGTGCTGGAGAACATCGTCACCACGCCGGTGGTGACGAGCTGGTTCAGCGCCTCGATGTCATTGGTCATCCGCGAGATCAGCACCCCGGGGCTGCGGCGGGTGAAGAAGCCGATCGACATCGACTGGATGTGGGCGAAGACGCGCCGGCGCAGATCCTGGAGGACGCGGGTGCCGACCCAGCCGACCATGTAGGTCTGCAGGTAGGTGGCGGCCGCGTAGAGGACCGCGACGACGACGAAGGCGGCGACGATCCGGTCCAGCGCGGCGACGTCGCCGGTGAGGATGCCGGAGTCGATCGCCTGCCCGGCCAGGTAGGGGGGGGCGAGCCCGGCGGCGGTCGCCAGCAGCAGGCCGAGGAACATCAGCGCGACGCGGCCGCGGTAGGGGCGCAGCTGCGCGACCAGCCAGCGCACCTTGCGCCCGCGCTGGTCCTCGCCGCGGACCAGCTTCCAGAGCTCGACGAAGAGCCGGCCGATGTTGCCGATGTCGGGCCCGCCCCTCACAGCTTCGCCATCTCCTCGCGCTCCTCGAGGTCGCGCTGGAGGAAGACCGAGTCGGCGAGACCGTGCTCGGCGATCTCGCGGTAGAAGCCGCAGCCCGCCATCAGCTCCTCGTGGCTGCCGCGGTCGACGACGCGGCCGCCGTCGAGGACGACGATCTCGTCGGCGAGCGAGACGGTCGAGAGGCGGTGGGCGATGATGAAGGTGGTCCGGCCCGCCATCGCCTCCCGCAGCCCGGCTTTGATCGCCGCCTCGGTGGTGGGGTCGACCGAGGAGGTGGCGTCGTCGAGAATCAGGATCCGCGGGTCGGCGAGCAGGGCGCGTGCGATCGCGACCCGCTGGCGCTGGCCGCCGGAGAGGGTGAGGCCGCGCTCGCCGACGCGGGTCTCGTAGCCCTCGGGGAGCCTGCGGATGAAGTCGTCGGCCTGGGCGCGCCGCGCCGCCGCTTCGACCTCCTCCATGGTCGCGTCCGGCCGCGCGTAGGCGATGTTCTCGGCGACGCTGGCGGTGAAGAGGAAGCTGTCGTCAGCGACGAAGGCGATCTCCGAGCGCAGCGAGGTGACGTCGACCTCCCGCACGTCGACGCCGTCGACCAGGACCGCCCCCTCGCTCGGGTCGTAGAGCCGCGCGATCAGCGCCACCAGACTCGTCTTGCCCGAGCCCGACGGCCCGACCAGCGCCACCGTCTTCCCGGCCTCCACCTCAAGGCTCACCTCGGTAAGCGCCGGCACCACCTCGGTTGATGGGCCGATTTCCCTCCCTATAGGGGTATTTTCGGCCCGTCGACCGGCCTCGTAGCGGAGCGTCGCGCCGCGCAGCTCGACCCGGCCGCCGCCGGCAGGCAGCGCCGGCGCCTCGGGCGGGCTCTGGATCCGCGGCTCGCGGTCGAGGATCTCGAAGAGCCGGTTGCCGGAGGCGATCGCCCGCTGCGCCATCCCCATCGTCATCCCCAGCGAGCGCATCGGCCCCGCCAGCATCGCCACGTAGATGTAGAAGGTGGTGAAGTCGCCGGGGCTGAGGTCGTTCTGGATCACCTGGCGGCCGCCGACC
>DASZDI010000091.1:0-7075 GCA_035942135.1 Solirubrobacterales bacterium
GGTCAGGGGCTCGACCCGGAGAATCGCCATCCGAGCGAGGTTATGGGCGGCGGAAGATGCCCCGCCGGAAGACCCCGCACCTTCGGCCAGATCGTTGCGAGGGCGCCGAGCGAGGCCATATGCTGCCGCGCGTGAGCCTCAACCTCAGCCCGGGAGAGCAGGTGATCTTCGAGGGCCACCCCTCCTGGCGGGCGATCCTCGGCTTCTACTTGAAGGGCGTCGTGGTCGCCGCCGTCCTCGGCGTGATCGCGAAGCTGATCTGGGACAACGGCGCCGCCTTCCTGGTGATCCTCGCCGTCCTCGCGATCACCGTCCTGGTCGGCTTCGTCAAGCGCGTGGCGACGACGTACACGATCACCGACCGCCGCCTCAACATCAAGCGCGGGATCATCGCCAAAGAGGTCCAGGAGACGCGCCTGGAGCGGGTCCAGAACGTCAACTACCGCCAGAGCGTCTACCAGCGCCTGATGCAGATCGGCGACGTCGACTTCGACACCGCGGCGACCGACGACTACAACTTCGTCTTCGCCGGGGTCGCAGACCCGGCTGAAGTGGTGCATGCGGTGGACCAGGCGACCGGCGTCTCGGCCGCCGGGACGCACGGCCTGGGCGAGGCCCAGCCGCCGGCTGGTTAGCGCCCTTTCACTTCTCCCTTGCCGTCGCGGAGTTTTGGTTGCGGGCCCGTCCGACGGACGGAGGGAGTCGCCGAGGCGGAGCGTTGGAGGCGGGTGGCGGTTGCCCTGAGGATGCGCTCGACGTGGGCCGGTTCGTACTTGACCTGGTAGTGGGAGAAGCGGAGCGGCGTCAGGCCGGCCGCGGTATGGGTCTGGAAGCGCAGCGCGTCACGAGTCTGCGCCGAGGGGGTGCGGTGGTAGCGCCAGCCGTCGGTCTCGACGACAAGGCCGAGGTCGGACCAGAAGAAGTCGACCTCGAACTCGTTGACGATCTGCTTGGTGAGCGGCGTCGGCAGGCCCGCTGAGGCAGCGAGCGGCCGGAAGAGGCGTTCGAGCTCATCGTCGGAGAGGCGGAAGGTGTGCTTGTCGAGAATCCGGCGAAGCGGCCGGATGCCCGGCTCTCCCGCGTGGTCGTCGAGGGCACGGCGCAGCCGGTCCGGATCGATTACGTCGTGCTTGTCCGCCTCGTTGATCGCGCGCTCCAGAGTCTTGGGCCCGACAGCGGTCGCCAGGTCGATCAGGGTGCGGACCGGCTCGGTGAGGGGAATGTGCAGGCGGGTGGTGATTTCCTCGGCAGGTAGGGAGGGTCGACGGTGGCAGCGGATCCCCGGCAGCCGCGCTTCCGAAGGTCGCCTGACGCTGACCTCGACGTAGTCCGGGTGCTCCTTGCCGAACCCCCAGAGGGCGGCGGCGCTGCGATGACTCAAAACCGCTTCAGGTCCCGAGGCCCGAACAGCCGCCATCCAGCGCCCCTCGCGGTTGAGGTTCGGACGCCCCACCGCGTAGACGCCGCGAACCACGGGATGAAGACGGCCGATTCCCACCCGGTGCTTGATCGCCTTCGGCGTGAATCCAAGGCTAAGCAAATCGCTCCGCGTCAGCACCCCATGCTGCCGCCGCGCCAACCGCCAGGCACGCCGGCTTCGCGACTCCGCAGTTTGGTCCCCCATAGGGGACTAAGGTTCGGAGTGGCTCCAATTCGCCCCCCGTCACTCGCTCTTTCCGCCTTCGCACCCCGACGTACTACCCCGGGCCGGAACTACCCGCCGTGCGCGTTATGCGGCTACGGCCTCGCCGCCGGCGGCGCTGCGGAGGGCGTCGGCGCGGTCGGTCTTCTCCCAGGTGAAGTCCTCGTCGCCGCGGCCGAAGTGGCCGTAGGCGGCGGTCTTCTGGAAGATCGGGCGGTGGAGGTGGAGGTAGTCGCGGAAGGCGCCGGGGCGCATGTCGAACTCGGCCTCGACCAGCTGGGAGATCTTCGCGTCGGGGAGCTTGCCGGTGCCGAAGGTCTCGACCATCAGGCTGACCGGGTGGGCGACGCCGATCGCGTAGGCGACCTGGACCTCGCAGCGCTGCGCCAGGCCGGCGGCGACGACGTTCTTCGCCACGTAGCGGGCGGCGTAGGCGGCCGAGCGGTCGACCTTGGACGGGTCCTTGCCGGAGAAGGCGCCGCCGCCGTGGCGGGCCATGCCGCCGTAGGTGTCGACGATGATCTTGCGGCCGGTGAGGCCGGCGTCGCCTACCGGGCCGCCGATCACGAACTTGCCGGTCGGGTTGACGAGGAACTCGGCCTGCAGCTCGTTCTCGTCGAAGCGCCCGGGGACCTCCGCCTGAAGGACCGGGAGGACGACGTTCTCCCACAGCTCCGGCTTGATCTGGCCCTGCGAGTCGATCCCCTCGTCGTGCTGGGTGGAGATCAGGAGCTTTTCCACGGCGACGGGGCGGCCGTCGGCGTAGCGGACGGAGACCTGGGTCTTGCCGTCGGGACCGAGGTAGCCCAGCGTGCCGTCCTTGCGGACCGCGGCGAGCCGTTCGGCGAGGCGGTGGGCGATGTGGATCGGCATCGGCATCAGCGCCTCGGTCTCGTCGCTGGCGTAGCCGAACATCATCCCCTGGTCGCCCGCACCGGCGACGTCGAGCTCGTCGTCGTCGGAGGGGTCGACTTTGGTCTCGTAGGCCTGGTCGACGCCCTGGGCGATGTCGGGCGACTGCTCGTCGATCGAGGCGATCACCGCGATGTGGTCGCAGTCGTAGCCGTAGCCGCCGCCCGTGTAGCCGATCTTCCGCACCGTCTCCCGGACGATCTCCGGGATGTTGAGCTGCACGTTGGTCGAGATCTCCCCCGAGACCACCGCCATGCCGGTGTTGACGAGGGTCTCGCAGGCGACCCGGCCCTCCGGATCCTCGGCCATGATCGCGTCGAGCACCCCGTCGGAGATCTGGTCTGCGACCTTGTCCGGGTGGCCCTCGGTTACTGACTCCGACGTGAAGAGGTACTCGCCCTCGGCGAGCGGCTTAGAAGTAGGCATGGCGGGAAGCCTAGAGGAATCCTGTGCGGTGCCGACGGGTCACTCCTGGCGCCCTCTGTAGCCCGTCCGCGGCACGAAGTCGATGATCAGCGGCACCCCCTCGAGCTCGTAGGTCTCGCGCATCCGGTTCTCCAGGTGGTAGGCCCAATCGCGGACGCTCAGCTTGCGGTCGTTGACCTGGATCGCGATCCGCGGCGGCCTCTCGCCCACCTGCGCCGCGTAGAGGAGGCGGAGCCGGCGGCCGCGGCGGGAGGGCGGCGGCGTCTTCGCGACGACGTCGCCGACGAAGCGGTTCAGCTCCGAGGTCGGGATCCGCTCCGCGGCCTTGTCGGCCAGCTTCAGCGCCCGCGGCAGCAGGGCGCCGACGTTGCGGCCGCGCTCGGCGGAGACGGTGATCACGGCGGGGCGCAGACGCAGCTTGCGTTCGACCCGGGCGCGGGCGTCGTCGATGTCGGTCTCGGTGATGTCCCACTTGTTCAGCACCAGGAGGCTGGCGCAGCCCGCTTTCATCGCCATCTCGGAGACCCGCAGGTCCTCGGCGGTGACGCCCTCGGAGGCATCGCAGACGACGATCGCGACGTCAGCCCGCTCGACCGCCCGTTCGGAGCGCAGCTGGGCGTAGTAGTCGACCGTGCCCGCGACCTTCGAGCGGCGCCGCAGGCCGGCGGTGTCGACGAGGATCGTGCGGCGGCCGTCGACCTCGAGCTCGGTGTCGATCGCGTCGCGGGTGGTCCCGGCGATGTCGGAGACGATCACCCGGTCGGAGCCGAGGAAGGCGTTGACGAGGGAGGACTTGCCGACGTTGGGGCGGCCGATCACCGCGACCCGGACCGCGTCGTCGTCGTCGGGCCGCGGCTCCAGGTCGCCGAGCGCGGCGGTGATCGCGTCGAGCAGGTCGCCGGTGCCGAGGCCGTGGGTGGCGGAGACCGGCAGCGGCTCGCCGAGGCCGAGGGTGTGGAATTCGGCGGCGATCCCGTAGTCGTCGGCGCGGTCGGCTTTGTTGACGACCGCGAGCACGGGGACCTTGCTGCCGCGCAGGGTCCTCGCCAGCTCCGCGTCGCCGGCGCGCAGCCCGGCGCGGCCGTCGACGACCATCAGGATCGCGTCGGCTTCGGCGATCGCGATCCGGGCCTGCGCCTGCACGTCGCGCGCCAGCTCCGCCTCGTCGCCGAGGTCGATGCCGCCGGTGTCGACGAGCTCGAAGGCGATCCCGTTCCACTCGGTGGCGAGGCGCTTGCGGTCCCGGGTGACCCCGGGCTCGGGCGAGGTGACGGCCTCGTTGCCGCCGACCAGCCGGTTGACGAGGGTGCTCTTGCCGACGTTCGGGAAGCCGACGACGGCGACGGTGGGGACGCTCATCGCGTGCCCCTCGGCGGGTTTGTCGCCCGCTGGTTGACAAATCCGCCAGCCCTCACGCGAGCCCCCTCTCGCGGGCGAGGCCGACGACGCGGGCGACGACTTCATCGAGGCCGAACCCGGTGGTGTCGAGCTCGACCGCGTCGTCGGCGGCGCGCAGGGCGCCGTATTCGCGCTCGGTGTCGCGGGCGTCGCGGAGGCGCTGGTCCGCCAGGACCGCCTCCACGTTCTCGCCGCTCTGCGCCGCCCGGCGCCGCGCCCGCTCCTCGTCGGAGGCGGTGAGGAAGATCTTCAGCGGCGCCTCGGGGCTGACCACGGTGCCGATGTCCCGTCCCTCGGCGACGTAGTTCTCGGCGGCGATCAGCTGCTGCTGGCGTCCCACCATCGCCGCCCGCACTCGCGGGTGGACGGAGACGCGGGAGGCGGCGGCGCTGACCGCGGGGGTGCGGATTTCCTCGGTCACGTCGCGGGCGCCGAGCAGGACCCGCCGACCGTCGAAGCCGACCTCGAGCCGCTCCGCCAGAACCCCCAGCCCCTCCCCGTCGTCCAGCGACTCGCCCCGCTCGATCGCCGCTAGCGCCACGCAGCGGTACATCGCCCCCGAGTCGAGGTAGGTGAAGCCGAGCTCACCCGCGACAGCACGAGCGACACTGGACTTGCCGGCCCCGGCGGGACCGTCGATCGCGATAACCATGGCGGCAGCGTATTGCTCGTCGTTTCCAGAATCGTGGCCCCTATAGGGGGCGCAAAGTCTGGAAACGACGCTCAGCGGCTGAGGAGGGAGGCGAGGTCGGTCTCGAAGGCGGGGTAGCTGACGGCGGCGGCGTCCATGCCGCGGACCTCGACGCCCTCCTCGGAGGCGAGGCCGGCGACGGCGCCGAGCATCGCGATCCGGTGGTCGCCGTGGGAGTCGATCGTGCCGCCGCGCAGGCCGCCGGTGCCCTCGACGACCATCCCGTCCGCGGTCGGCTCGACCTTGCCGCCGAGCGCCATCAGCGCCTCGGTCACGGTCGCGATCCGATCGGACTCCTTGCGCCGCAGCTCCTCCGCGTCGCGGATCGTCGTCGTCCCCTCGGCGAAGCAGGCGGCGAGGGCGACCAGCGGCAGCTCGTCGATCGCCAGCGGTACCTCGGCGCCGCCGACCTCGGTGGCTCGAAGGGGTGCGGAGCGGATGCGGAGAAAGACAGTCGGCTCCCCAGCCGACCAGCCTTGACGGTCTATTTCGATGCTAGCTCCCATTCGCTCAAGAGCCGTGATCAGGCCAGTACGGGTGGGGTTGGCATTTACTTGTTCCAAGACCACCTCACTGCCCTCGACCAGGAGCGCGGCAACGATGAAGAAGGCGGCAGAAGAGATGTCGGCCGGAACATCGATTAGCTCCGGCTCCAGCCGCTCCCCCGGACAGACCACAATCGTGTCCCCGCTACGCTCGACCGAGGCACCCGCCGCCACGAGCATGCGCTCGGTGTGGTCACGGCTCGGCATCTGCTCGATCACTCGCGTTTCCCCCTCCGCTAGCAAAGCGGCAAAGAGCAGGCAGGACTTGACTTGGGCACTGGCGATCGGCATCTCGTAGGTAATTCCGCGTAGCGGCGCCCCCTCGACCTCCAGAGGCGGCAGGCGGTCCTCGCGAGCGCTCAGCCGCGCTCCCATCTGGCGCAGCGGCACCGCGATCCGATCGACCGGACGGCGGCGGATCGAGTCGTCCCCATCCAGGGTCCAAGAACCGCCCTGCTGCCCGGCTAGCCAGCCGGGCAGCAAGCGCAGCAGGGTGCCAGCGTTGCCGACGTCGATTGCAGCCTCCCGGGCGCCCCGAAGCCCGACGCCACGAATACGCCCTGCCAGACCCCATGCCTTGTCCGAGGGATTCCGAGGCGGGCTCATCTCCACCTGTGCCCCCAGCGCTTCCACCGCCGAGAGCGTCGAGCGCGTATCCGCGGCATCGAGGTAAGACCAGATCTCGGTCTCCCCCTCGCCCATCGCCGCGATCAGGGCGGCGCGGTGGGAGATCGACTTGTCGGAGGGCGGGCGCAGCCATCCGCGCAGGGGCCCGGAGGGATCGAAGCGGGTCATGGCGGCGAGCCTATTCGGCGCCGTCGAGGACCGTGACCGTGTGGCCGAGGTCGCGGACCTTCTGCGCCGCCCTGGCGGCCTGCTCGTCGCCCCGGACCCAGAGCGAGACGGCGCCGGAGGTCATGTCCGGGGCCGGGTGCAGGGCCATGTCCTCGATGTTGACCCCGGCCTCGCCCAGCGCCAGGGCCAGCTCGGCGATCGTGCCGGGGCGGTTGGCGACGACGATCCGCAGCTCCCGCAGCGGCCCCGCCTCGGACTCGGATTCGAGCAGGCGGCGGTGGTCCTCTCCGGCGGCGGCGTGCCAGCGGGCGAGGGCCTCGCGGTCGCCGGAGCGGACCAGCCGCGCCGCCTCCCGCAGCCGCTCGGCGACGGACTCGACCGAGGCGGCGACCGCCTCCCGGTTGCTGGCGAAGATGTCGGCCCAGATCGCCGGGTTGGAGCCGGCGACGCGGGTCGCGTCGCGGAAGCTCGGCCCGACGTCGGGCAGCCGCTCGGAGCCGTCGGTCAGCGACTCGCAGGCCTCGGAGGCGAGGGCGTTGGCGAGGACGTGCGGCAGGTGGCTGACCGTCGCCATCAGGCGGTCGTGGCCCTGCGGGTCGATCGCCTGCGGCCGCGCGCCCAGTGCCGAGACCGTTCGCTGAAGGCGGTCGTAGAGCAGCCCGCGGG
>DASZDI010000092.1:0-2160 GCA_035942135.1 Solirubrobacterales bacterium
ACCTACGACCTCTCGGAGCTGGAAGAGCTGGCCCGGGCGCTGTCGTTCGTTGCCCTCGGCCTGCTGCTGCTGAGCGGCGCCTTCGCCTACCAGCGGTTCAAGCCCGAGGAGGAGGCAGGGGAGACCGAAGAGGCGGAGCAGATGGAAGAGGCGTAGGAGGCCGATGAGCGGGAGCCGCGGGCATCTGTATAGCCTGCGGTTCCCGCGGCCCGCGCCGCACGCCAAAGCCGAAAACCGGAGGAATCTCACCTATGTTCGTATCGAAGGCCGCCGTTGTCGGCGGCGGCACGATGGGCGGGGAGATCGCCCAGGCGATCGCCGCCGCCGACATCCCCGTCGTCGTCAAGGACATCGACCAGAAATTCGTCGACGCGGCCGTCGAGAAGGCCCGCGGCGTCACCGAGGGGCAGCTGGCCCGCCTGGTCAAGAAGGAGAAGCTGACCCAGGAGCAGGCCGACGCCCGGCTGGCCGAGGTGATGGGGAACGTGATCGGCACGACGAGCTACGAGGAGTTCGGCGACGTCGACTTCGTGATCGAGGCGGTGCCGGAGAAGATGGAGATCAAGCAGGCCGTCTTCCGCGAGCTCGACGCCGCCACCCCCGGCCACGCGATCCTCTCCTCCAACACCTCCTCGCTCTCGATCACCGAGATCGGGGAAGCGACGCTGCGCCCCGATAAGGTCGTCGGCTTCCACTTCTTCTATCCGGCCTCGATCATGCCGCTGGTCGAGGTGATCGCCGGCGAGGACAGCTCGCTGGAGACCGCCACCGCCGCCTACAACTTCGCCCAGGCGATCAAGAAGCAGCCGATCGTCTGCAACGAGGTCCCCGGCTTCGTCGTCAACCGGATCCTGATGGCGACGATGGGGGAGATCTGGCGCGCCCAGGAGGATCAGGGGCTGTCGCTGAAGGGGATCGACGAGGCGATCGCCGGCGCCCAGCTGGCGCCGATGGGCCCGTTCTTCCTCACCGACCTGCTCGGGCTCGACACCGTCTTCCACGTCGCCGAGCACCTCAACGAGTCCTACGGCGAGAGCTTCTACGTCCACGAGGGGCTGCGGAAGCTGGTCTCCGAAGGCAAGCTCGGCGCCAAGACCGGCGGCGAGGGCTTCTTCAAGGACGGCGAGCAGAACGTCCCCGGCGACGCCGAGCCGAACGCCGAGGAGCTGGTGGCGATGTTCTCCAGCCGCGCCCTGATCGAGGCCTGCCTGCTGGTCGAGGAAGGGATCTGCTCGGTCCGCGACATCGACCTCGGGATGATGGCCGGGGCCGGGCTCGACCCGCGCAAAGGCCTGCTGCCGCCGTTCTGGAAAGCCGACGTCACCGGGCTCGACAAGGTCCTGGAGACGATGGAGCAGCTGGAGGAGAAGTACGGCGAGCGCTTCACGCCGCCGGTGACCCTGAAGCGGCTGGTCGCCCAGGGCCGCTACGGCCTCGCCACCGGCCAGGGCTTCTACCCCTACCCGCAGGCGGACGAGGGCGAGCAGGCCGAGACGGTGAAGCTGGAGACGCGCGGAGGCGTCGCGATCGCCTGGCTCGCCAACCTGCCGATGAACTCGCTCTCGCCGCAGGTGATCGAGGACCTGGAGACGGTCTGGAACCGGGTCAAGGGGAACGACGAGATCGGAGCGATGGTGATCGCCTCCTCGGTCCCGGTCGTCTTCTCCGCCGGCGCCGACATCAAGGCGTTCACGACCCTCGACGAGCAGAGCGGGGCGGAGCTGATCCACAAGGCGCACGCGCTCTTCCGCGACTTCGGCAAGGCCAGGGTCGTGACGATCGCCGCGGTCAACTCGATCGCCTTCGGCGGCGGCTGCGAGCTGGCGATGGCCTGCGACGTGCGGATCGCCGCCGACAGCGCGCTCTTCGGCCAGCCCGAGATCAACCTCGGGATCATCCCCGGGTTCGGCGGCACGCAGCGGCTTCCGCGGCTGGTGGGCCAGGCGAAGGCGCTCGAGATGAACCTCTCCGGCGACCCGATCGACGCCTACGAGGCCCATCGCGTGGGCCTGGTGAACCAGGTCGTGCCGGACCACGAGCTGCTCGACACCGCCGTCGCGTGGGCGCGCAAGCTCGCCGGCCAGGCGCCGCTCGCCACGCAGCACATCAAGCAGGCGTCCGGCAAGGGCGACCTCGACGAGGGCAGCGAGGCCGAGAAGC
>DASZDI010000093.1:0-2488 GCA_035942135.1 Solirubrobacterales bacterium
GTCACACAGGTCGCGGACGAGCTCGGCCTGCGCGCCCAGGTCAATCAACGCGCCTTCGACGTTGTCGTCCTCGGGGCGGGCCCTGCGGGATTGGCCACCGCCGTCTACGCCTCGTCCGAGGGCCTGACCACGCTGGTCATCGAGCGGTTCGCCCCGGGAGGCCAGGCGGGGACCAGCGCCCTGATCGAGAACTACCTCGGCTTTCCGACCGGTCTATCCGGATCGGAGTTGACCCAGCGGGCGACGCTGCAGGCGCGAAAGTTCGGCGCGGTCATCTCCAGCGCTCACGGAGGGAGCAGCATCGCCTCATCGAAGGTGGACGGGTTGCGGGATCTGGTGCTCGGCGACGGCCAGGAGGTGCGTGCCCGATGCGTCGTTCTCGCCGTCGGTGCCGACTATCGTCGCCTGCCGGCCGACGGAGCCGAGCGCTTCGAGGGTCTGGGTCTCTACTACGCGGCGACTCATCTCGAGGCGCTCCAGGCCTCGGGCGAGGACGTGGTTGTCGTTGGCGGCGGCAACTCGACCGGACAGGCGGTGGTCAACCTCACCTCCTACGCCCGCCGCATCTACCTGGTGGTTCGACGCTCGTTGACCGCGACGATGTCTCGCTATCTCATCGATCGCATCGAGGCCGCCGAGAACGTGGAGATCTGGGAGGGCTGCGAGGTCAAGGCCCTTCACGGCGGCGATGAGCTCGAGGCCGTCACGGTCGTCGGTCGCGATCAGCGCGAGCGTCGGCTGCCCACCGCGGCCGTGTTCGCGATGATCGGCGCCTCCCCGCGGACCGAGGACGTCGCCGGCCTGGTCGGCCTCGACGAGAAGGGATTCATCGTCACCGGCGAAGACGCACGGCGTCACCCGAGCTTCACCGAGCATCGAGAAGGCAGCGGCGGCCAACCGTTGCTCCTGGAGACGACACGACCGGACGTCTTCGCCATCGGGGATGTGCGAAGTGGCTCGACGAAACGAGTGGCGTCGGCTGTGGGGGATGGCGCGCTCGTCGTCCGCTCGTTGCACGAGGCGCTGGCCAGCCTTTCGAGGATGTGATGGTGGAAGGCGAAGAGCTCGGGGCGATCGCGCGGAGGATCATCGACTCGAACCAGTTCATAACCATCGGCACCGCCGACGAGGAGGGCGTCCCCTGGGTCTCGCCGGCCTGGTACGCCCCGGCGGAGTACAGGGAGTTTTCTGGGTGTCCGATCCGGAGGCGAGGCACTCGCGCAACATCGCCGCCCGGCCGCAGGTCGCGATCGTGATCTTCGACTCCCACGAGGCCGGCGGGTGGAAGGCCGTCTACGTCTCGGCGACGGCGGGCGAGGTGACCGGCGCCGACGTCGAGCGGGGGATCGAGCTCTTCAATCGGAAGTCCGTGGACCGGGGCCTGCGCGAGTGGACGGCGGAGGACGTCCGAGCGCCGGCCAAGCATCGTCTCTCGCGTGGCGACGGGGCCGCAGCGGTCGAGGAGCTCAAGCGGTTGCCCGGCCGCGCGCTCGTCGTCTTCAGCGGCGTCCAGACGGTGCAGAGCCTCGTTGGCGCGGGCTTAGTCGACGAGTTCTGGCTGAAGGTGAACCCGGTCGCGATAGGCCGGGGAGGCCCGGTCTTCGCGGACCTCGAGGACCCGGCGAAGCTCGAGCTGCTAAGCGCCCGCGGCTTCCCCTCCGGGACCGTCGCGCTCGTCTACCGAATGCGGGTCCTGTGAGACCCATGCAGAGCGCGATCACCCACCTCTTCGCCGGTGTCCCGGTATCCGATCTCGACGCCAGCATCGATTGGTACGCGCGGTTCTTCGGGCGACCCCCGGACATGCGTGCCGGGAAAGAGATCCTCTGGGAGGTCGACGAGCACGCCACGCTCTTCATCGAGCCGAACGCGGCGCGGGCGGGCGCGGGCAGGATCACCTTCGCCGTTGCTGGGCTCGATGCGCTTCTCGAGCGCCTCGCTGCCCAGCGCATTGAGCACGAGCCGATCGAGACCTACTCGAACGGCGTCCGCCACGTGAACGTCTCCGATCCGGATGGGAACGCGATCGCGTTTGCCGAGCCGCCCGACGCCGCGAGCGCGTCAGCTCGCTCGGCCGGAACGGGGGCTTCGTCATAGACAGCAGACCAGCAAAGGAGACAGCAATGACCGCAACCGTTCTCTACATGTCGATGTCGCTCGAGGGGCACATCGCCGGGCCCAAGTTTCGCGAGGCTGTACCGATCTCAGAAGTGCGGCACTTGGCCGCTCCGATCGAGCCCCGACGAAAGAGGTCCAACCAATGTCGATCACCACCGTTCTCGCCGCTGTCCCCGTCCCCGACACAGAACGACGACGCGCCGCGGTCCTAGCGGCGTGAACTCGCTGCAACCTGAGAGCAAGGAGAGCTCGCAAATGGGCAAAGTCCTAATGGAAATCACCATGTCCCTGGACGGCTACACTACCGGTCCGGAGGTATCCGCCGAGGAGCCCTTTCGACGCGGCGGCGAGCGCCTGCACGAGTGGATGT
>DASZDI010000094.1:0-1531 GCA_035942135.1 Solirubrobacterales bacterium
CGCGGGGGGAGTGATTGCCGCGGGGGGCGGGGGGGACGGCGTCTCGCCCGCAGCCCTCGAGAACGAGATGTCGTCCTCCCCGACAGGACCCGCGGGCTGTCCGTCTCCAGCCAGCTGCCTCTCCAGCCTCTCGAGCCGGCGGAGCAGGCCCTCGGTGCCGGGGTCGAGGTCGGGGCGGGCCGCTTTCAGCAGGGCGATCTCGACGGCCATGCGGGCGTCGTCGCCCTCGCGCACCGCGGTCAGCGCGGTCGCCAGCTCGTCGATCGTGCGGACCAGGGCGGCGGCACCGATCGCGCTCGCCTGGGCCTGCATCCGGGCGGTGTCGGTGGCGGTGACGACGAAGGTGGTCGGCACCTCGCCGGTGGTCTGGGTGACGAGCAGGTGGCGCAGGTGGGCGAGCAGGTCGCGGGCGAACTGCGAGGGGTCGCGTCCGGAGCGGGCCATCTTCTCGACCCCGATCAGCACCCCTTTCGGGTCCTCGGCGACCACCGCGTCGACGGCGTCGAAGAGCAGCTCCGCGTCGGCCGCGCCGAGCATCTCCAGCACGCTCGCGAGCTCGACGTGGCTGCCGCCGAAGGCGACCAGCTGGTCGAGCGTGCCGAGGGCGTCGCGGAAGCTGCCCTGCGCCGAGCGGGCGATCATCGCCACCGCCCCCTCGTCGACCTCGATCGACTCGGCCGCGGCGACCCGGTTCAGCACCTCGGAGATCTGCTCCAGCGAGGGGCGCTGGAAGTCGAAGCGCTGGCAGCGGTCGGCGATCGTCGCCATCACCTTGTGGGACTCGGTGGTGGCGAGGACGAAGACGGTGTTCGGCGGCGGCTCCTCGAGCGTCTTCAGGAAGGCGTTCCAGGCCTCTTTGGTCAGCATGTGCGCCTCGTCGAGGATGTAGACCTTCCAGCGGCCGCCGGTGGGCGCGTAGGCGACCCGCTCGCGGAGGTCGCGGACGTCGTCGACCGAGCGGTTCGAGGCGGCGTCCATCTCGATCACGTCGACCGAGGTGCCGGCGGCGATCGTCACGCAGGACTCGCATTCGCCGCAGGGGGCGATGGTCGGGCCGCCGCGCTCGCAGTTCAGCGAGCGGGCGAGGATCTTCGCCATCGAGGTCTTGCCGGTCCCGCGCGAACCGACGAAGAGGTAGGCGTGGTGGACCTTGCCCTGCTCGACCGCGTTGCGCAGGGTGCGGACGACGTGGGTCTGCCCCACGACCTCGTCGAAGGAGCCCGGGCGGTGGCGGCGGTAGAGGGAAGTGGACTCGCTCATCGGGTCTTGAGCCAGTGTATCCACGGCCACCCGGCGCCCAGTGTCGACTTTGTCCTCCCCGTAGGGGACTCAAGCGACACACCCGCCGAGGGGCGGCACCGATACCGTGCCGCGCGTGCCGAAGGCTGTCCGCAACTGGCTGACGCCCGCCGCCTGGGTCGCCGCGGTGACGGGCGTGCTGCTGCTCGTCTTTCCGGTCGGCTTCCCCAACTACGACACGATCTACTCGCTCGTCTGGGGACGGGAACTGGCGCACGGGCAGAGCCCCGAC
>DASZDI010000095.1:0-3854 GCA_035942135.1 Solirubrobacterales bacterium
GCTCCGTCGCCGGGCGGGAGCGGGCGCCGGGACGGCCGTGGCCTTCCAGCGCCGCGGCGGGCAGCTCGGTGCAGACCGCGTGCTCCAGCGCCGGCGCCAGCGCCCGGATCATCGCCTCGGCGTCCTTGTCGGCGAGGACCGCCAGGCAGGCGACCACGCGCCTGCCCTCGGCGACGGCCGGCAGCGACTCGGCCAAGGCGGCCGCCCCCGCCGGGTTGTGGGCGGCGTCGACGAAGGTCGGCGGCTGCTCGGCGATCAGCTCCAGGCGCCCCGGGACCGTGACCGAGGCCGCCACCCGGGCCGCCCTGTCCGGGTCGAGCGGCCGCCCCAGGAACGCCTCCGCCGCCGCCCAGGCGATCGCGAAGTTGCGGCGCTGGAACTTGCCGGGAGCGCGCAGGCGCACCTCGGGGCCGGGGTCCGTGGCCGCGCGGACGAGGCGGGCGCCGCGCTCACGTGCGGTCGCCGCGGCCAGCGCCTCGACCTCGGCCGAGACCTCGCCGAGCACCAGCGTCGTCTGATCGCGCAGCACCGCCAGCTTCTCGGCGGCGATCTCGACTTCCGTCTCCCCCAGCCACTCGGTGTGGTCGAGGCCGATCGAGGTGAGGACGGTGACCTTGGAGGGGATCGTGTTGGTCGCGTCGAGCCGGCCGCCGAGCCCGGCCTCGATCGCCGCCGCCTCGACCCGGGCGTTGGCGAGCGCCACGAAGCTCGCCGCCGTCGCCGCCTCGAACTGGGTCACCGCCTCGCCCTCGTCGAGGCTGCGGTCGACGCCCTCGGCCGCGCGGGCGACCTGCTCGACCGCCTGCGCCCACACCGCCCGGTCCACCTCCTCGCCGTGGACCAGGGTGCGCTGCGACCAGCGCTCGGTGTGGGGGGAGACGCAGGCCCCGGCGGAGAGGCCGTGCGCCTCCAGCAGCGCCGCGGTCATCCGCGTGACCGAGGACTTGCCGTTGGTGCCGACCACGTGGATCGAGGCGAAGCGGTGCTGCGGCAGCCCCAGCGCCGTGGTCAGCTTGCGCATCCGTTCGAGCCCGAGGCGCCAGCCCACCGGCTCGAGGGAATCGAGGTAAGCGTCGGCGTCGATCAGCTCAGCTCGGCGAGTTCTTCGCGGTAGCGCTCGAGCTTGCCGCGCTCCTCCTCGACCACCTCGGCCGGGGCCTTGGCGACGAAGCCCTCGTTACCGAGCTTGCGCTCGCCGCGCTCGACCTCGGCCCGCAGCTCCTCGCGGCGCTTCTCCAGCCGCTCGGCCACGGCGGCGGCGTCGAGCTGATCGGAGTCGAGGACGCGCACCGGCCCGATCGAGGCGACCGGCTCGGCGCCCGCGCCGTCGAACTCGAAGCGCGAGAGGCGGGAGACGAACGAGGGCGGCTCGACCCCGTCGACGACCGCCGGCAGCGTCGCCCCCGCCGGGACGCCGGCGAGGTCGCGCCAGGCGCGCAGGCGCTGGGTCAGGGCGATGCCGCCCTCGACGTCGGCCTCGGCGGCCTCGTCGATCAGCGCCTCGTCAGCGGCCGGGAAGGAATGCACCGCGAGGTGGCCCTGGCGCGCCGGGTGGAAGCCCCAGATCTCCTCGGTGACGAACGGCATCGTCGGGTGCAGCAGCGCCAGCACCCGCTCCAGCGAGTAGAGCAGCGTCGCCGAGACCTCCTCCTCGCCGTCGTAGAGGCGCGGCTTGACGATCTCCAGGTACCAGTCGCAGAGGTCGCGCCAGAAGAACGAGTAGGCCTCCTGGACCGCGTGGGCGAAGTCGTAGGTCTCGAGCTTCTCGGTCACCGAGGCGATCGTCCTCTGCAGCCGCGAGAGGATCCAGCGGTCCTCGACGCAGGTCGGCCGCGGCGCCGGCTCGACCTCGGCGGCGTTGAGGAGGACCAGCCGGCTCGCGTTCCAGAGCTTGTTGGCGAGGTCGCGCCCCTGCTGCACCTTGGCGTCGGAGAAGCGCACGTCCTGGGTCGAGGACATCGCCAGCAGGCCGAAGCGCAGCGCGTCGGCGCCGTGGACGTCGATTTCCTCCAGCGGGTCGATCCCGGTGCCGAGGCTCTTCGACATCCGCCGCCCGTCGCGGGCCTGGATCACCGAGTGGACGTAGACGTCGCGGAAGGGGACGGCACCGGGGAACTCGAGCCCGGTCATGATCATCCGCGCCACCCAGAGGAAGAGGATCTCCCGCGCGGTGGTGAGGAAGCTCGTCGGGTAGAAGGCGCGCAGCTCCGGCGTGTCGTCGGGCCAGCCGAGCGTCGCGAAGGGCCAGATCGCGGAGCTGAACCAGGTGTCGAGGACGTCCTCCTCCTGGCGCAGCTCGCCGCCGCAGGCGCCGCAGCGCTCCGGCTCGGCCTCGGCGACGTAGGTCTCCTCGCAGGCGTCGCAGTACCAGACCGGGATCCGGTGCCCCCACCAGAGCTGACGGGAGACGCACCAGGGGCGGATCTCCCGCATCCATTCGAGGTAGACGCGCTTCCACTGCGCCGGCGTGATGTTGACCTCGTCGCGTTCGACGACCTCGATCGCCGGCTTCGCCAGCTCGTCCATGCGGCAGAACCACTGCAGCGAGATCAGCGGCTCGATCCGCTCGCCGGAGCGGTGCGAGAAGGGGACCGAGTGGGTGTAGGGCTCCTCGGCGCGGAGCCGTCCCTCCTCGCGCAGGGCCGCGACCACGGCCTCCTGGGCCTCGGCGGCGGTCATGCCCGCGAACTTCCCCGCCTCCTCGGTGAGGCGCCCGTCGGGGCCGATCGCGACGATCTCCTCGAGGCCGTGCTTGCGGCCGATCTCGAAGTCGTTGGGGTCGTGGCCGGGGGTGATCTTCAGCGCCCCGGTGCCAAACTCGACGTCGACGTGCTCGTCGGCGATGATCGGCAGCCGCCGCCCGACCAGCGGCAGCACGCAGAACTGCCCGACCAGGTCGCCGTAGCGCTCGTCCTCCGGGTTCACCGCGACGGCGGTGTCGGCCAGCATCGTCTCCGGCCGCACGGTGGCGACGGTGAGGACGCGGTCGGAGCCCTCGACCGGGTAGTCGATCGAGTACAGCGTGTCCTCGACCTCGCGGTTCTCGACCTCGAGGTCGGAGATCGCCGAGCGCGAGCCGGGGTCCCAGTTGACCATGTAGTGGTCGCGGTAGATGTAGCCCTTGTCGTAGAGCTGCTTGAAGACGCGGTAGACGGCGCGCACGTAATCGCTGTCGAGGGTGAAGCGCTCGCGCTCGTAGTCGCAGGAGGCGCCGAGCCGCTTGTACTGCTCGACGATCCGCGAGCCGTACTCCTCCTTCCACTCCCAGACCCGCTTGACGAACTCCTCGCGGCCGAGCTCCTGGCGCGTCTTCCCTTCCTTCCGCAGCCCTTTCTCGACCACCGCCTGGGTGGCGATCCCGGCATGGTCGGTGCCGAGGACCCACAACGCGTTGCGCCCCCGCATCCGGTTCAGCCGCACCAAGGCGTCCTGCATCGACCCGTTCAGCGCATGCCCCATGTGCAGCGCCCCGGTCACGTTCGGCGGCGGAATCGCCACCGAGAAGTTCTCCTCCGGCGACCCCTCCGCCTCCGGGTGGAAGTAGCCGCCCTCGATCCACTCGGCAAAGATCCGCGCCTCGACCTCCGTCGGGTCGTACCGCGTCGTCTCCTCCAGCCGCTGTCGCTGCGCCGCGTCCACGCGGCGAGTCTAGATAAGCGGTCTAAGAGGGAGGGTGCCCCCGGCAGACGCCTGCACTTCCGTGGTTCCTTTTGCACGACATAGGTGCCAAACGAACCACGCAACCCGAAACAAGCCCCACCCCCCTCAACCGCCCTACAACCGCGTATCGCGAGAGGGGGCGGGGCGCCTCTCCCAGGCACTCAACATCGAGCCATAGGCGAGATGTGCCTGGA
>DASZDI010000096.1:0-6212 GCA_035942135.1 Solirubrobacterales bacterium
TCTCCGCGAGGCGGCAGAAAGGCGGCGCCATCGTCCCGGGGACGGGGGAGGGGGACACCTTCCACACCGCCCTGCCGCTCGGCAGCTTCGTCCTCAACAAGAAGGCGACCGCCGCCTTCGGCTTCCAGCGCGGCGGCAACGTGCCGGTGATGCTGGAGCCGGGCGAGCGGGTCTTCACGCCCAACGAGGTGCAGAGAGTGGGCCCGCGGCGCCTGCAGGAGATGAACGCCGCCGTCCCGCGCTTCCAGTCCGGCGGCGAAGTCGGCGGCACGGCGCGGATGGTCCTGCCCCAGATCGTCGGCCCGGACCCCCTCCGCTCGCTCGGGCAGAAAGCGGTCGAAAAAGTCTTCAACGCCGCGGTCAAGATGCTCAGGCGCGAGGGGGGGTCCCACAGCTACGCGGCCGTGCTCGCGGAGGCCAACCGGATCGACGCCCTGCGGCTCCCCTACGTCTGGGGCGGCGGCCACCAGTCGACGCCGGCGCCGGCGAACGGGCCGTTCGACTGCTCGGGAGCGGTCTCCCGGCTCCTGCAGGGGGCCGGGTTCGACATCCCGACCCAGGTCTCCGGGGCGCTGCAGAGCTTCGGCGAGCCCGGCAAGGGGAGGGTCTCGGTCCTGGCCAACCCCGAGCACGTCTACGCGGTCGTCGGCGACAGGGCCTGGGGCACCTCGGGGGAGAACCCCGGCGGCGGAGCGGGCTGGATCGACGGCTACACCTACCGCCCCGGCTTCACCGTCCGCCACGCCGACGTGATGGACCTCGAGGTGATCCGCCGCTCCGGCGAGGGCCAGTCGCTGAAGCCGGGCTACCAGCAGGGGGGCCTGATCGGCCTCCAGGAGGGCGGCAGCTTCAAGGGCGACATCAACCGCATCTACCGCGAGCACAACTCGGGTGACGGCGACTGGAGCGGCAAGGCGCTGCCGAGCTACGTGGTCGCGGCGCTGGCCCAGAAAGCGGGCGAACACCTCGGCATCCCGGTCCCCGGCCGGACGATGGAGCAGGTCACTCGCGGGGAGTCCGGATCGCACGCCCCGAACTCGGCGCGCCCGGGGGCGACCGGGATCGACCCCGGCGGCACCAAGGGCATCGGCCTGTGGATGATCACCACCGGCTACAACGACGCGCTGATCGCGAAGTACGGCGGCCAGGCGGCGATGCGGAACCCCGTCCGCAACTCGGCGGCGATGGCGGAGATCTACCGCTCCAACGGCCTCGGCGCCTGGTACGGGACCGGGTCGGTCGCCGGGACCAACATCGACTACGAGGGCAAGTACGACATCCGCGACGCGCTCGGCGGCAAGAGCTACGCGAAAGCCCTCGGCAGCGGGGGCGCCGGCGCGGCCGCTTCGGCGGCCCAGGAAACCGTCCCGCCGACCTTCCACGGGGCAAGCACCTCGCCGCTTGCCTTCGGCTCGCCGCCGAAAACCGTCAAAGCGGTGGACAAGGAGCTGGAGCGGCGGCAGAAAGACGTGAGGCAGTACCGCAAGGCGGCCAAGCTCGCCCGCAAGAAGAAGAAACCCCTCACCGCGGAAGCGATCGACAAAAACGTCGAGGCGCTGCAGGGGCGGATCAAAGAGCTGTGGGCCACGCGCAGGGACCTGCGGCGCAAAGAGGCCCGCAAGGAGTTCACCGAAGGCCTCAAAGGAGGGGTCGGCAAAATCGCCGGCTTCGAGCCGGCGATCGAAGAACGGCAGCTGGACTTCGAAGCGAAGAACCAGTACGCCGAACAGGTCGTCGCGCTCGAGCCGCAGCCGCCGCAGCTATCGGACGGAGCCTCACCCAAAGAACAGGAAGACGCCGAAAAAGCCTACGCCGCCGCGTTCAAGAGCTACGTCGACAACAACGAGCAGGGCGCCTACGGCCAGCTCCTGGACAGCGCCGCCGCCTGGCGCAACGAAATCCTCAAAGCCCAGCGCAAGGCCGCCGGGCCGTGGGACAGCAGCCACAAGCTGGGCGGGATCGAGGGTCACTGGGAAGACAAGATCCTCGGGATCGAAAGCAAGATCGAGCACATCGACCACCTCAAAGATGTGCGTAAGAAACACAAAGAGGAGTACTGGAAAAAACACCCGGAGAGGCTCAAGCACATCCGCGAGCAGATCGCCAGGCTGCCGCAGCTCCTCTTCGAACAGAAAGAACTGCAGAAATCTCTGGGCGAAGCGCGGGCCTACTTCTATCCCGGCAAGGCGCGCGTCCCCAAACCGACTCCCCCCCGCGAGGGGAGCGGCTCGCTGGAGGAAGCGCTCAAGGAGCTGCAGGGCCTCCACTGGCCCGACCAGCACGAAATCCTCGAGCACCTGCCGGCCCAGCGGGTCGCCGGGCGCTTCGGGAACGTGATCTGGGACCTCCAGACCTCGATCGAAGAGCTGGGCCTGAAGCTGCCGGAAGTGTCCGAGGGAGGCGGCGACCCCCCGGACGACTCCGAACGGGAAGGCCTCTGGCGCGAACTGGCGCTGCAGTCGAACCAGCGCAACGTCGTGCGCGGGATCGAGGAACAGGTCTTCGCCTCGATGCCGAAGGTCGGGGCCGGGTTCCGGACCGGCGGCGCGGTCGGGGTGATGCCCCCCTACGGCGGCAAGGCCCACGTCGGCGCGGTGGTCCCAGGGCCGCCGGGGCAGGAGCGGACGATGGTCGTCAAGAGCGGCGAGGGGATCTTCACCCCCGAGCAGATGGCCGCCCTCGGCGGGACCGGCAGCGGGCCGGTCACGGTGCAGGTCCACGGCGACATCGTCTCCTCGCATCCCGATCCGGTCCAGGTGATGATCGGCGACAAGCGGCTCCAGGCGGAGATCCGCAAGGTGACCGGGCAGGACAACCGCCGCCAGGCGCGCGGCGCCGGCCGCGGCCTCGCCACCCCGGGGGTGTTCAGCCGATGACGGTCACCGTTCGCAAAGAGCGCCTCGTCCTCGACCCCGCCGAGGTCGCCACCGCGGGCCGGGCCGAGCTCGACCTGCACTCCGGCCCGATCCAGGTCCGCGAGGCGGGGATCGACTGGGGCCAGGCGGAGGTCGAGGCCTTCATGGCCCAGCACGAGCTCGGGGACTCGCCGGTCGACTACCGCCTGCCCAACCGGGTGATCGCGATCCCGCTGGTGCTCGGGGCCGAAGGCGACTACGACGCCGCCCGCCTCGCCCTGCAGGCCAAGGTCTCGCGGATCAACCAGGAGGGCGGCTGGCTGAAGCGGGAGCTGATCGGCGGCAGCTACGGCGCCGCGGGCTCGCGGCTCTACTGCGACCTCGTCAAAGCCACCCTCAAATACGGCGGCAGCAGCTTCGCCGCCGGCAACGGCGTCGACCCCGACGCCGAACTGGTCCTCGAAGCGCTGCCCGACTTCTACGGCGACCCGATCGAAGGGAGCCTGTTCGAAGGCACCGGCGACGCCACCGCCACCTTCCAGGTCAAAGGAAACCTGCCGGGCCGGGTCGACCTCGCCGCCTACGAGAAAGCCTCCCGCGACCAGCGCGGCCTCGCCTGGGCCTTCCGCTGCCGCAACTACTCGGCCGCCTCCAACGCCCGCCTCGCCTACAACGCCGAAGCGCTGAAACCGCTCGGCTCCGCCACCCTGGGCAACCTCACCGGCGCCTACGGCGGCAAAGCGATCACCGCCTCCCTGGGCAGCGAATGGACGCCCGTCCTCGACAACACGATGAGCGGCGTCTACCCGGCCCACGTCGGCCTCTACGACGTCTGGGTGCGGGTCTCGTGCTCGGAACCCGGGCGCCCCTGGCTGCGCTTCGTCTACGACGTCGGCGACCTGATCGACCCGACCGTGAACGAGCCGGTCCGGGTGCCGGGCCCGACCAGCTTCTACCTGCTCAACCTCGGCCAGGTGAACCTGCGCGAAGCGCCGGTCGGCCCCCACCGCTGGATCGGGATGGTGCAGGGGCGCCGGGCGCCGAGCAACGGCAGGTGGGTCTCCGTCGACCGCATCTGGTACCTGCCGGCCGACGAGGGGTCGGGGGTCCTGCGCCACTCGCCCTCGTTCAAGATGGGCACCGGCGGCTTCACCGCCCGGGACCGCTTCTGGGAACGCGAAGGCGCGCTCGCCGGCAGGACGGCGGACCTCGGCGGCACCTACGTCGCCCTGACCGGGTCGGACACGACGGACTTCACGGTCGAACCGCTCTCCTTCACCTTCTCCGCCCAGCGCAACGCCGTCAGCGACACCGGCTTCTTCGGTAACACCAGGAAAGGCAGGGCCGTCGGCCTCCCGGTCAACATGACCGACACCGCCCTCTCCTACGACTTCTCGATCAGCGGCACCACCACCGACGTCAGGTTCGGCCAGCTGGTCCGGGTCGCCGGCGCGAAAAAATACCTCCTCGTCTACTTCGAACGCCTCTCCGGCGGCAGCTCGAGCCAGTGGGTCCCGAAGGTCTGGCGGCAGAACGAAGCCTCGGGGACCGTCCTCCCGCTTCCCAACGACCTGGTCACCGAATTCCAGTCCTCGGCGGGCACGATCTCCGGCCGGCTCCTCACCTGTGTGATCGGCGACCAGCTGACGGTGATGGTCGCGCCGCCCGGGAGCAGCAACTTCGAGGTCGTGATGAGGGCGCGGGACAACGACCTCGCGGGCGCCCTCAGCTCCGGCGGCGTCTACATCTTCGACGAAAACTCGGGGGCGGGCAGCAGCATGCGCCGGTACTCGAACCTCGCCGCCTGGGTCCCCGACCCCGACGCGGTCGTCTACGCCGACCGCGAGGCCCACCTGACCAGCAAGGGCATGTTCCGCCAGGACCGCAGCGGCACCGTGGTCGGCGAGGTCTCCTATCCCCAGTCCGACCTCCCCCGGGTGCCGTTCTCGGGGGCGGAGAGCAGGCCGGTGGAGGCGATCCTCAAGCCCAGCCGCGGCGATTTCGCCGCCGTTCCCGATGCCGGCATAGACAAAGTCGCAGCACGGCTGACCTACCGGCCCTGCTGGAGCAATATCCCCGAATAGGAGGAGGAAGCACCGATGAGCTACCAACCGGATCCCGGAGGGATCTTCGCGTCCGACGTGCATCGCCGCACGGCCGGGCACCTGCCCCAGCCCGAAGAAGAGCCGATCTCGACGGCGGCGCTGCTGGCCCGACTCGACCCCGACGCCTCGACGCCGGTCGGTGACGAGCTGACCCTGACCCAGGTGCTGGAGAGCCTCGCCAAAGCGGGGCAGATCGAGGGCGCCGACGGCCTCTGGCGGCAGACGACGAAAGGCCACTCGGACCTCTGCGGCCCGATCGCCGACGAGCCGCCGCCGCTGTCCGGGGAAGCGCTGGCGAAAGCCGAAGCGGCGGAGGCCGAACTGGTCCAGGCCGAGGAAGAGATGGCGCAGGAAGCCAAAGCCGCCCGAGTCGAGCGGCTCAAATCCGAACTGAAAGAGGCGGAAGAAGATGTCTGAGACGAGCACGAAGAACCTGGGCGCGGTGAGCGTCGACCTGGCCGCGGGCAATCCCAGCCACTACGCCCGGCACCTGCTGGGCGCCGCCGAGCCGCGGGTCGCCGACCTGCTCTCGCCGGCCGCGCGGTGGTACACCGGCCTGCAGTGCACCTCGAAGTCCAACTACCTCGAGAACAAGGTCCTCGACCACTTCGACGGCAAAGCCTCGACCGCGCTGGTGACGCCGATCTACCTGGCCCTCTGCACGGTCGTCCCGACCGACGCCCAGACCGGGATCACCATCACCGAGGCCTCCTACACGGGGTACGCGCGTAAATCGGTCCCCGCCGCCGCCCTCAGCGCGGCGGTCAGCGGTCAGGTGTCGAACACGGAAGCGCTGACCTTCGCCAACTGCACCGCCGGATCCTCGACGATCATCGGCTGGGCGCTCTGCGACAGCGCGACGAAATCGACGGGCAACATGCTCTGGTGGGGCACCTGCACCTCGACCGCGATCTCGACCACCCAGACGCCGGCCACGATCGCCGCCGGCGGACTCGTCCTCAACGAGGACTGACGAGCGAGAGGAGGAGAGGAAGATGCCGGTACGGAAGTTCGAACTGCCTGGCGTGGTCAGGTGCGCGGTCGGGGCCTGTGCGCTGAAAGAAGCGGTCAGCTTCATCGCCCTCGCCCGCCTGCAGAACACGGTCACCGGCAGCTTCGTCTCAGGGGCCAAAACGGGCGGCGTCAGCCCGACCGATTACTACGACTTCCAGGTCGAGCTGAGTCAGCTGGAGATCTACAAAGCCGGGGCCTCCCGCGGGCTGACGACGGAAGGGCTGGCCAACGTCTGGTG
>DASZDI010000097.1:0-7835 GCA_035942135.1 Solirubrobacterales bacterium
ACGTGGATCTCCGCGCCGTTCTCGGACCAGCCGAGGCGGCATTCGCAGGAGAGCCCGGAGTTGTCGAGGCCGGGCACGTCGATCGTCCTCTTCGTGGCGCCGTCGGTCCCGATCAGCTCGATCCTGTCGCGGGCGGGAAGCGCAAACAGCCCCCGTCGGGGGACCACGCTCCGAACTGGGCCCCTTCGGTAAGCCGCAGGGCCCAGGCCGGCGTGGAGCCCCCGGCCGCGGTTGCCCCGGATCTGTCGCCGCAGCCGATGGCGCTGACGCTGCAGAGGCCGGCGATGAAGGCGACGAGGACGGTGAATGCGAGCGGGCGTCGCCGGTGATTCATCGATGAAGTCTACTCGGGTACTCCAAGGTCACATCGGGTTCCGGCAGGGCCAGTTGACAGAATCGCCCGCGATCATGCATGCCTCCCGCCTCGCCCGGCGTTGGCAGCGGCTGAGGCGCCTCGGCGAGCAGTCGCTGTTCCGCAACAGCCTCTACATCATGGGCACGACCGCGGTGACGTCGCTGCTCGGCTTCGGCTTCTGGCTGATCGCCGCCCGCACCCTCTCGGCGACCGAAGTCGGGCGCTCGGCGGCGCTGATCTCGGCGATGCTCTTCGTCTCGGTCTTCACCAACCTCGGCCTGGGGCAGGTGCTGGTCTCGCGGCTGTCCTCGCGCGCGCCGGGGCGGGACTGGTCGCTGACCGTCACCACCGCCCTCGCCCTCGCCGCGGTGGCGAGCCTGGCCGGCGGCGCGCTCGCCGCCGTCCTCCTGCCGACCCTGATCCCGGCCCTGAAAGGCGGGCTCAGCGACGCCACCTTCCTGCTGCTGCCGCTCGGCGTCATGGGCGCCGCCTGCTCGCTGGTGATCGACTACGCCTGCATCGCCGAGCGCCAGGCGAAGCTCTCCTTCGTCCGCAACACCGTCGCGGCGGTGCTGCGGATCGCGCTGATCCCGCTCGCCGCCGTGGTCCCGATCGACGGCACGACCTGGATCCTGATCGTCTGGGCCGCCTCGTTCCTGCTGATCGACCTCGCCGCCCTCTTCCGCGAACTCCCCGCCCTCGGCCACGACTTCCGCCCCGTCCTCGCCGGCTGGCGCGAGGAGCTCTCGCGGGTCCGCGGCCTGATCGCCGGCCACCAGTCGATCAACCTCGGCGCCCAGGCCTCCAGCTACCTGCTGCCGGTCCTCGTTGCCGCCCGCCTCGGCCCCCAGGAGAACGCCTACTTCTACACCACGTTCATGCTCGCCAGCGCCCTCTTCTTCATCGCCCCGGCGATCGGCAACGCTCTCTTCGCCGAGGGCGCCCACGAGCCCGAGCACCTCGGCCGCGACCTCCGCCGCGCCGCCCGCCAGGTGCTGATGCTGGCCGGCCCACCCGCCCTCGTCCTGATCGTCGCCGGCCCCCTGATCCTCGGCCTCTTCGGCGAGGCCTACGCCGAGGAAGGCGACACCCTGCTGCTGATCCTGATCGCCGCGGCCGCCTTCGACTCGGTCCTCCAGCTCGCCCTCGCCGTCCTCCGCGTCAAGCACCGCCTCCAGGACGCCGCCCTCGTCACCTGGGCGACCCTCGTCGTCGCGATCGCCGCCACCTGGCTCCTGCTGCCGCCGCTGGGGCTGGAGGGCGCCGGCATCGGCTGGGCCCTCGGCAAGGTCGTCGGCGTCGCCCTCGCCCTCACCTTCCTCCGGGTCAGAGTCGCTCGGGCACGAGCTTGAAGCCGTGCTGTTGCGCGGCTTCGCGCAGCTCCTTGTCCCAGCAGGCGAACTCGAGCTCTTCGCCGGAGGCGAAGGACAGCGCGCCGGCGAGGTGGACCGCGTCATAGGCACGCAGCGAGTGGGCGCGAGCGCTCGCGGCTGCCCCCGCCAGCAGCGTCTCGTTCACCGCGTGGACGTAGAGGCCGCGCCAAAGGTCCTCCAGGCCCCCGAGAGCGTGGCGGAGCTGCGCTGGAGTCAGGCGTTCCCCTTTGCGCATCCGAGCCAGGGCTGCCGTCGCCTCGACGTGCGCGATCGCGGTGCTGCGCACGCCGCTCGCCTCGCTGTAGGCCCGCTGCGCCTCCTCGGTCCCAGGCTCGTCGACCAGCAGCTTGACCAAGGCGCTGGTATCGAGGTAGAGGCTCAGCGCCGACCTTCGGAGACGTAGTCCGCGGCGCTCTTCCCGCTGCCCCGGAGCTTGGCAGGCTTCGGCAGGTGGCGGGGCCCCTCGCCGGGTCGCACCGTTCCCTCGGCCACGAGCGCGGCGAGGTGCGGCGGCGTAGAGGCGGAGACGATGCGCGCCACCGGGCGCCCGCGCTTGGTCACCGTGATCGCCTCGCCCTCCTCGACCCGGTCGATGATGGCGCTGGCGCTGTCCTTGAGTTCGCGGATCCCCACGCTGGCCTTCTCCATATATGGCCACATTATAACCCGAGGTGGCCAGGAGTGTTGATCTGATCGCCGCCGCCTTCCTCTCCAGAGCTCACCGCGAGCGCAGGCTGAGCTCCGCCCTTAGTTAGAGCTCTGCCGGCGTGACGACGAAACCGAGGCGGTCCGCACCTCGCCGTAGACGAGCGTCGATCGTTACGAGGCGGCAGTTATTCAGCTTGGCCAGGGCGACGTACTCGGCGTCATAGGTCTTCGCCCAGCCGAAGCTGTCGGCCGTCCGCCACGCTTCCTCGCCGAGGTTCGGGGGCTGCTCGATCCGAACCCGCATCTTGCTGCGGCGATCGAGGGCAAGATCGGCCATGTCCTCCGGTATCTCGCCTCGCCAGCGCAGCTCGTGCAGGACGGACAGCGTCTCGGAGAGGATCAGGGGCGGGGCGAGCAGATCCTCGCCGGCGAGCGGTGCGAAGCCATGGGAGGCAAGGCAGAGATCGACGGCGGTGCTCGCGTCGATGACGAGCACGTCGCTCAGTGGCTTTCGCGGGATCGCCGCACTGCCGCTGCCAGGTCAGGCATCGGCTCGCCGTTCGCCATCCGGTCCCAGCCCGTCGGCAAGGAAGTCGTCTCAGACGTCGACTCCCGTTCGTCGGTGACGACGATTCGCGCGCGTGCGGCCTTGGCCTCGTCAAGGTCGAGCACGTCTCGGATCAGTCTCTCCTTCGCGGTCATCGGTCAAGGGTACCGCTCGAAAATCCGTCAAAAGTCTCCTGCTCGGACTCGACGCTGTCGAGCACGTCGGAGAACCTGCGAGCAGCCTTGATCAGATCTCAGACTAGAAGTCGCGGATCGTGTACCTGAGCTTGCCGGAGGAGCTGGGGGCGATCGTGTTCACCTGCTCGAACTCGACGGTGCAGCCGTCGCCGAGGACCGTCTTCGTCTTGGCGACGATCTCCTCGCGGTCGGTTGCGGGGATCTCGCCCTCGCAGGCGAGGCGGAAGAGGACCTGCTCGGGCGCGCGTTGGACGACCTGGAACTGGCGCAGCCAGGGACGGAAGTACATGAGGTGGGTGAAGTACTCGCCGTCGACCATGCGGCCGTCGGGGCCGAGGAACATGTCGACGCTGCGGCCGGTCACCTCGGCCAGCATCTGGGTCCGGCGGCCGCAGGGGCAGGCAACCTCGCGCTCGGGCAGGCGCGCGCGGTCGCCGATCAGGTAGCGGACCAGCGGCATCGCCTTGTTGGTGTGCCCGGTGACGGCGACGTCGCCCTCCTCGCCCGGCCCGACCGGCTCGCCGTCGGGCCCCAGCACCTCGACGTGGCAGTTCCAGGGGAGGACGTGGAGGCCGGTGCGGTGGGAGCACTCGCCCGCCATGTCGCCGGTCTCCCGTGAGCCGTAGCGGTTGAGCACGGCGCAGCCGAAGGTCGCTTCGAGCTGCTCGCGCATGAAGTCGTAGAGGGTGCCCGCGGTGGCGATCATCCCCCGCTGCGGCGGCACCTCGATCCCCCGGCGGGAGGCGAACCTCGCCACCTCGTAGGCGGCCTGGGCGTAGGCGATGACCAGGCGGGGGGGACCCTGGCGCAAGCGCTCGAGGATCGCTTCGATCGTCTCGTCGGTGAGCAGGAACGCGTTCAGCAGCGAGCGCCGCAGGAGCCCGTTGCCGACCCGGTTGCGGGGCGAGCCGATCCCCGACTCGAGGTCTTTCTCCGAGCCCCATATGTAGAGCTCGGGCTCGCCCAGCGCGCCCCCGGCCCAGGTCGAGTAGACCTCGCGGGCCGCCACCGTCAGCGCCAGGTGCTCGGGGTCCTGCATCAGCGGCACCGGCTCGCCGGTCGAGCCGCCGGAGGTGTTCTCAACCCACTTCGAGCGGTCGCCGACCTCCGAGAGCATCTCGCTCCAGCGGGCGCGGACCGTGTCTCGGGTCAGGACGGGAAACCGAGAGAGCGCCGCGAAGGGGTCGGCGCGGACCTCCTCGACGGTGGCGGTGCCGCGGTAGTGCGGGACGGTGCCGACCGCGTGCTCCAGGGTCGAGGCCAGCAGCGCCCCGGGCTCCGGGTAGCTGCGCTCGCGGTCCTGGCGCAGGAGCTCGCGGTAGTGGGAGCCGAGGCTGCTGCCGGAGGCGGCGTGGAGCAGCAGGTACGCCCGACCCCTGAGGGGGCCTTGGAGGCTCAACTGCTCGCCCCCACCAGCCCGCTGCTGCGACCCGGCGAGCCCTGGCGACGCTGCCGCCGCTCGATCGCCAGCTCGTAGGCCTCCTCGAACCGGGGCCCGATCGCGGCCGGGCTGAACTGCCCGGCGCGCTCCCTCGCCGCCTCGCCGAGCCGCGCCCGCAGGCCCTCGTCGGAGATCAGCCGCTGTATCGCGGCGGCCAGCGCCTCCCGGTCGTCCGGCGTGACCAGGAACCCGGTCTCGCCGTCGACGACGATGTCCCGCAGGCCGCCGATGTCCGAGGCGACGATCGGCTTGCCGGCCGCCGCCGCCTCCAGGGCGACCAGCCCGAACGGCTCCGGCCACAGCGACGGCGCCACCGTGAACAGCGAGCGCCGCAGCGCCTCGATCGCCAGCGCGTGCGGCCAAGCGCCCGTCGGGTGGATGCCGGGCCGGTCTTCGAGCTCGGGGATGTAGCAGCGGCCGACCAGGACCAGCGGCGGCGGGTCCTCGAGTCGGGCGTAGGCCTCGGCCAGGTGCCAGGCCCCCTTGTCCTCGGTCGCGTCGCCGAAGAAGAGGACGAAGGGCTCCTCGGGCAGCTGCGCCAGGCGCGGGTCGTCCGCGGGCGCGGCCGGCAGGTCGCCGGTGAAGTTCGGGATCACCCGCGAGACCTCGTCGGGCCGGATCCGGCAGAGCTCCTCGACCGTCGAGCTGACCGGCAGGAAGACGTCGATGTTGCGGCGCAGGCGCGACTCGAAGGAGCGGGTGCCGAGGGCCGCGACCAGCCCCTTCGTCGGCCCGTAGTGCTCGCTCGCGCAGACCTGGCACTTGACCGGGGCCGGGCCCGAGCAGAGCTCGTCCTTGCGCCGCAGCCGCTTGGTCGCGCAGATCAGGCCGTAGTCGTGCAGCGAGAGCGCCAGGGCGCTGTGGGACTCGCGCGCCAGCGGCAGGTAGGAGTGGACGATCCAGTTGTGGGCGTGGACGATCTGCGGGCGCTCGCGCTGCAGCACCCGCCGCAGGTCCAGCACCGTCTCGGGGTCGGGCGCGGGAGGCGCGTGGCGGCGCTCGGTGTCGCGGTGGGTCTTGGTGACGCGGTAGCTGGTGCTGCGCAGCGGATGGACCCGGGCGCCGGCGATCTCGCCGACCGGAAGGTCGCCGGGCTGCTGCAGCGTCGCGATCGAGACCTCGTGCCCGCGGGCGACCAGCTCCCGGCTCAGGTCCTCGACCACCCGCTCTTCGCCGCCGACGATCGGGGCGAAGGACTGGGCCAGCATCATGATCCGCATCGGCTGAAGGTTCGCATGTGCGGGCCGGGGGCCGTGCCAGAATCCCGCCGGTGCAAAGCGACCCCGCCGAGCGCCCCTCCTCGCCGCCGACCATCTCGGTGGTGATCTGCGCCTACACGCGGGAGCGCCTGGGGGTGCTGGGAGACGCGCTCGCCTCTCTCCGCGCGCAGACCCTGCCGCCGCACGAGGTCGTGCTCGTGATCGACCACGCGCCGGAGCTGCTGGAGGAGGCGCGCGGCCTCTGGCCCGACGTCGAGATCGTCCCCAACCGCGAGCAGCAGGGCCTCTCGGGGGCCCGCAACAGCGGCGTCGCCGAGGCGACGGGGGAGGTCGTCGCCTTCCTCGACGACGACGCGATCGCCAGGCCCGACTGGCTGGCGCGCCTCGCCGAGGCCTACGCCGACCCCGACGTGCTCGGCGCCGGCGGCACCGTCCGCCCCCGCTGGGTCGAGGGCAAGCCGGGCTGGTTCCCGCCCGAGTTCGACTGGGTCGTCGGCTGCACCCATTCCGGGATGCCGCGGGAGCTCTCGCCGGTGCGCAACCTGGTCGGCGCCAACATGTCCTTCCGCCGCGAGCCGCTGCTCGAGGTCGGCGGTTTCAGCCACGACCTCGGCCGCGTCGGCACCCTGCCGGTCGGCTGCGAGGAGACCGACCTCAGCATCCGCGTCCACCAGCGCTGGCCCGAGGCGGAGATCCTCTACGACCCCGCCGCCGCGGTCGACCACGTCGTCCCGGGGTCGCGGGGGAGGGTCCGCTACTTCCTCGACCGCTGCCGCGCCGAGGGCCGCTCGAAGGCGGTGCTGACCGGGATGGTCGGCAGCGACGACGGCCTCTCCTCGGAGCGCTCCTACGTCCGGCGCACGCTGCCGCTCGGCTTCCTCAGCGACCTCGGCGACGCCCTCCGCGGCGACCCCTCGGGGGTGGGGCGGGCGGCGATGATCGTCGTCGGCCTCGCCGCGACGACGGTCGACTACCTGCGCGTCCGCTCGGGGATCGCCAAGCCCGACGACACCGCGAGCGCCCACCCGAGCGCCGACGGGAGCGCCGGCGACGGCGCCCCGCGGGTGCTGATGGTCACCCCGCGCAGCCCGCTGGCGCAGGGCGGGGTGGAGCGGCACGTGATGGAGGTGAGCCGGCGGATGGCCGCCGCCGGCGCCCACGTCGAGGTCCTCTGCACCGACCCGGACCTCTCGAAGGCGACGGAGGAGACCCGCGACGGCGTCCGCATCCGCACCGTCCGCGCCTGGCCCCGCGGCCGCGACTGGTACTTCGCGCCGGGGATCTGGCGGGAGATGGGGCGGGGGAAGTGGGACCTCGTCCACGTCCAGAGCTACCACACGCTGGTCGCCCCGCTGGCGATGCTGCGGGCGCTCACCCTCCGCGTCCCCTACGTCGTCACCTTCCACGGCGGCGGCCACTCGAACGAGCTCCGCAACCGCGCCCGCGGCACCCAGATGCGACTGCTGCGCCCGCTGCTGCGCCGCGCCGCCCGCCTCGTCGCGGTCGCCCGCTTCGAGGTCGAGGAGTACGGCGCCGCACTCGGCGTCCCGCCGGAGCGGTTCCCGCTGATCCCCAACGGCACCGACCTCAGCTTCTCCGACGCCGGGCTGGCGACCGCCGACCCGGAGGCTCCGACGCTGGCCTCGATCGGCCGGCTCGAGCGCTACAAGGGCCACCACCGCATCCTCGCCGCCTTCCCGCAGGTGCTGGAGCGGGAGCCGGAGGCGCGGCTGCTGATCGTCGGCAAGGGCCCCTACGAAGAGGAGCTGCGGCGCCAGGCGGAGGAGCTCGGGGTCGCTGCGCGGGTCGAGATCACCAGCGTCCCCTCCGACGACCCCGGCGGGATGGCGGCGCTGCTCGGCCGCGTCTCCCTGGTCGTCCTGATGAGCGAGTTCGAGACCCACCCGCTGGTCGCGCTCGAGGCCGCGGCGGCCCGCCGGCGCCTGCTCGTCGCCGACGCCGGCGGCCTCGCCGAGATCGCCGCCGACGGCTTCGCCCGCGGGATCCCCCTCGACGCCCCCTCGGAGCAGATCGCCGCCGCCGCGATCGAGGAG
>DASZDI010000098.1:0-3183 GCA_035942135.1 Solirubrobacterales bacterium
ACCCACCTGAACACCGCCGCCTCGCTGACCTTCATGGGCTGATCCTCATACCTCGCATTCTCTCAGCGGGAGGGGCGGGTTCCTGAGTCTGACCAACCTTCTCAGGCGCCGAAAATCAAGCCTGGGTAGGACGCAGGGAGCGAGACGAGGGGAGCGCACTCCGGTGCGTGACCCGAAGGCGAGCGACCGAGGACACCCCCAGGCGCAGATTTGCAGGCGCCTGAGCTAGAGGATGTAAACCGTCACGTAGACGATGATCCACATGATGTCTACGAAATGCCAGTAAATCCCTGGCAGCTCGACACCGAGGTGGTCCTTCGCGGCGGGGCCGAAGTGGCCGCGGAAGGCGCGGATCGTCGCGAAGCTGAGCAGCAGCAGGCCGACGAAGACGTGGGCTCCGTGGAGGCCGGTGAGGCTGTAGAAGATCGAGCCGAAGCCGAAATCGCGAATGCTGAAGCCGATGTGCGCGTACTCGTTGAGCTGGATGAAGAGGAAGGCGGCACCGAGCAGCCAGGTCGCGACCAGGCCCAGTTTGAGGCCGGCGCGGTTGCCGTGGCGGATCGACTCCAGCGCGTAGTGGATCGTGAAGCTCGAGGAGACGAGGATCGCCGTGTTCATCCCGGCCACGGCGACCGGCAGCTCGTAGGGCTCAGGCGGCCAGCTCGGCGGGTCGACGACGACGCGGAGGAAGAAGTAGGCGGCGAAGAAAGCGCCGAAGAGCATCACCTCGGAGACGATGAAGAGGAGGATGCCGAGGGTCTGGCGGTCGATCCGCGAGCTCTCGTTGGCCTCCGGAGGACCGTGGTGGTGGTCGGCGTGGCCGTGCTCGACCGCTACCGTCGCGCTCTCCATCAGCTTGCCTCCCCCTCGGCCACCGCGGCGGCTACCGCTGCCGCGGGTCGACCGACCTCGATGTGCTCGACCGACTTGTCGGTGATCTCACGGACGCGGCCGATCAGGTCGTCCTCGAGCCACTGCGAGCGCTCGCCCGCGAAGGTCGAGATCAGGATGTCGTCGATCCGGTAGTGCTCGATCGCGTTCTTGACCGCGGAGAAGGGATCGGAGCTCATCGGCTGGCCGGTGGCGTCGATGTCGGAGCGGTAGAGCTCGGCCAGCGTCGACGCCAGGTCACGGACGACCTGCGCCTCGCTGACGTCTTCCCCGCGCGGGCAGATGATCGTGAAGCGATGGGGCCGGATGCTCGCACGGTCCTTCAGGCGGGCGACCAGGTCGGGGGTGGCGACGGTCTTCGTCGCGACCACCAGGGTGTGGTTGAGGTCCCAGCGGATCGCGTCGTCTTCGATCCGGACCGGGATGTGCGTCAGCGCGACCTCCGGCTCGAGCTGGTCGCGAACCCACTCGACGAGGTCGCGGCGCATGAAGCCGAAGCGCGTGTCGGAGAGGCAGGAGAGGAGCACCTCGCCGGGCCGGTGCGCCCGCACCGCGTCGTCCACCGCCAGCGACGGCTCGGGGTCGAGGACCTCGCCGATCGAGTCGATCCCGAACTCGGCGAGGACCGACATCGTCACCTCGACCCGGGCGCGAGCGGCCTCGCGGACCTCGCTGGAGTCGATCAGCTGACCCACCGAAGGCTGGTTCTGAGGCGCGGCGACGACGACACCGGAGACCTGCGACTGGCGCTCGCGCACCGCCTGCAGGAGCTTGCGGCCGCCGGCCACCTCGTTGAGGAAGACCAGCAGCGGCTTGCGCTCGTCGACCGACTCCACGCTCATGAGCCGGTACCCACGACGCTCTTTTCCTTGGCGGGCTCCTCGGAGCTCTCGCCGGCCATGATCGCGTGTTTGGCGCCCGGGATCCCGAACTCGTAGGGGCCGCCGACGACCCGCGGGATCTCGTCGAAGTTGAAGATCGGCGGCGGCGAGGAGACCTGCCACTCGATCGAGTTGGCGCGCCAGGGGTTGCCGTCGGCCTTCGGGCCGTAGCGCCAGCTGGCGACCATGTTGTAGAGGAAGACAAGCTGGGCGGCGCCGAGCATGAAGGCGAAGACGCTGATCAGCAGGTTCCACTCGCCGAACTGTTCGGCGTAGTCGGCGACGCGCCGCGGCATCCCGTCCATCCCGACCCAGTGCATCGGCACGAAGGTGCCCCAGGTGCCGACCAGCGTGCCCCAGAAGTGGACGCGGCCGAGCTTCTCGTCGTACATCCGGCCCGTCATCTTCGGGAACCAGTGGTAGACGCCGGCGAAGATCGTGAAGACGGAGCCGCCGAAGAGGACGAAGTGGATGTGGGCGACGATGAAGTAGGTGTCGGAGACGTGGATGTCGATCGGCACCATGCCGAGCATGACGCCGCTGATGCCGCCGATCGTGAAGGTGACGATGAAGGCGAGCGCGAACAGCATCGCCGTCGAATAGGTGTGGATCTTGCCGAAATAGAGCGTCCCCAGCCAGGAGAAGATCTTGATCCCGGTCGGCACCGCGATCAGCAGGGTGGTGATCATCATCGGCACCCGCAGCCAGGAGAACATGCCCGCGACGAACATGTGGTGGGCCCAGACCGAGTAGCTGAGGACGACGATCCCGATCAGCGCCAGGGCCATCAGCCGGTAGCCGAAGATCGGCTTGCGGGCGTGGGTCGAGATGACCTCGGAGATGATCCCGAACCCGGGCAGCATCATGATGTAGACGGCCGGGTGGGAGTAGAACCAGAAGATGTGCTGGTAGCTGACGACGTCGCCGCCGGCCGCGAAGTCGAAGAAGTTGGTGTGCAGGGCGCGGTCGAAGAGGACCATGAACTGGACGCCGGCGATGAAGGGGGTCGCGGCGACGACCAGCAGCGAGGTCGAGAGGTTCGCCCAGACCAGCAGCGGCATCCGCCAGAAGGTCATTCCGGGCGCACGCATGGTGATGATCGTGACCAGGAAGTTGAGCGCCGTGGCTATCGAGGACGCACCCGCGAACTGGACTCCTAAGTTGAAGAAGGACTGCCCTAACGGCGCCCCGGTCGAGAGCGGCGCGTAACCCGTCCAGCCGGCGTCGAAGGCGCCGCCCGGGGCGAGGAAGCTGAGCAGGAAGAGGATGCCCGCCAGCGGCAGCATCCAGAAGCTGAGCGCGTTGAGGCGCGGGAAGGCCATGTCCGGAGCGCCGATCATCCGCGGCAGCACGTAGATCGCGAGCCCGGCGAAGACCGGGATCACGAAGACGAAGATCATCAGCACCGCGT
>DASZDI010000099.1:0-3948 GCA_035942135.1 Solirubrobacterales bacterium
GCCTCATTCCGTTCCTGCCTCCGCTTGTCGTTGGGCGAGATAGCCTGCCAGCCCGTCGGCCCAGCCGGGCAGCCGGATCGCGTGCTCGCGCTGGCTGACCAGGGCCGAGAAGGGCGGCCGCGGCGCCGGGGCGCCGAATTCCTCGCTGGTGATCGAGAGCACCCGGCACTCGACCTTGGCCTGCTCGAAGATCTCGCGGGCGAACTCGTACCAGGAGCACTGCCCGCTCGCCGCCATATGGTGGAGGCCGAACTCGATCCCCTCGATCAGGCGGACGATGCCGTAGGCGAGGTGCCAGGTGTAGGTGGGCGAGCCGACCTGGTCGCGGACCACGGTGACCTCGTTGCGGGCCTCAGCCAGCTGCAGCATCGTCTCGACGAAGTTGCGGCCGCCGATCCCGAAGAGGCCGGCCGAGCGGACGATGAAGTGGCGCTTGTTGGCGGCGGCGACCGCCTCCTCGCCGGCCAGCTTGGTGCGGCCGTAGGCCGACAGCGGCGCGGGCTGGTCGCTCTCGACGTAGGGCGAGCCCTTGGCGCCGTCGAAGACGTAGTCGGTGGAGACGTGGAGGACCCGCGCTTCGACCTTGGCGGCGGCCGCGGCGACGTTGCCGGCGCCGGCGCCGTTGACCGCGAAGGCGGCTTCCTCGGCCGTCTCGGCGCCGTCGACGTCGGTCCAGGCGGCGCAGTTGATGACCACGTCGGGACGCTCGAGGTCGAGCTTGCGGTCGAGCGCGCCGGGGTTGGTGACGTCGAGCTCGGCGCGGCCGTAGCCAACCACGTCGTGCCCGGCGTTGCCGGCGGCGAGCAGCACGTCGCGCCCGAGCATGCCGGCGGCGCCGGTGACGAGCAGCTTCATCGGAGACTCACGGGGCGGAGGAGGTCCACGAGCCTGGACAGGCTAGTCGAGAGGCGAAGGCCAGCAGGACGAAGCCGGCGAGGCTGAGGATCGCGGCGACCTCGGCGAAGGCTTCGTAGGAGTCGGGGAGCGCCGGCGAGAGCATCGGCAGGTAGACGAGCAGGACCGTGAGGGCGTTGGCGGCGACGAACCAGTCGGCGAGGCGCGGGTAGGTGGCGCGCAGGCCGGCGACGACGCCGACGATCCCGACCAGCGGCAGCGCCAGGGTGCCCTGGGTCACCACCGCCCTGCCGGTGACGCTGCCGAACATCAGCAGGCCCCAGGCGAGGACGCCGACACCGCAGAAGAGCAGGCAGAGGCGCGCGAAGCGCCAGTCGAGGTCGTCGCGCCGGTCGCTGCGCAAGCGCCCGACCGCGATCAGCGGCAGGGCCAGGAGCAGCAGCCCCAGCGTCCAGAGCAGGTGCCAGTGCCTGATCTCGCGGACTTTCGAGGCGGCGCCGGCGAGGTCGCCCTCACCGAGCGCGCTCGCGGTGTCGCCGAGCTCGGTCGCCACGTCGCCGAAGGGGACCTGCCCCTCGGCCGGGGCGCCGACGGCGGGGTTGCCGCCCGCCATCGTCGCGAAGTTCTCCAGCTTGTTCTCGAGGGTGCCGCCGACCCCCGCCTCCCCGTACTCGTCGGCGACGGCCTCCAGGACCCCCCGTTCGTCGATCTCCGCCACCCCGGCCAGCGACCACTTCGCCAGCCGGTTGCCGGGCGGGTCCTCGTAGCGCTGGAAGGCGGCCCAGGGGAGGACGAGGAGCAGCAGCGCCGCCGCGCCCGCGGCGAGCCAACGCCAGTCCGGCAGGCCCCTCCACAGCGCGATCGCGGCGACGGGGAGCAGCCCGAAGACGCTGGTCCCGTGGGCGAGGTAGGCAAGCGCGGCGAGGACCGCGAGGAGGACGAAGGTCAGGGGGCGGTCCCGCGGCGTCGATCCCCGCGGCGCGACGACGAGGGCCAGGGCGGCGAGGACGAACGCCGCCCCCAGCAGCTTCGGCCAGACGTAGAAGCCGTTGACGACGGCGACGTCGCTGACCAGCGCGGCGACGATCGCCAGGGCGCGGGTGCGGGCGGAGACGCGGGCGGCGCAGAGCAGCGCCCACATCGCGACGATCCAGAGCTGCTGGAGGACCACCCCCAGCAGCTGGTAGTGGGCCCCGCTCGTGTCCCAGCCGAAGATCCGCTGGGTGAGGACGTAGGCGACCTGCAGCGGCGGCCGGTCGCTGAAGTGCCATTCGGGCGGGAAGACCGGCGGCGAGCCGGGGGCGCCGGCGAACATCCAGTCGGAGAAGAAGGCGGGGATGGAGCTGTCGCTGGCGAACGGGCTCGGCTCCGTCGCGAACCGGAACGAGGCGGTCTCGACCGCCCGCTCGGCGCCGCCGTGGAGGAAGCCGAAGAAGACGAGGAAGAGGGAGGCGAGGGCCCAGAGGCCGAGCGGGACCGCGAGCCGGCGCAGCAGGTCTCGGTGGGGGGAGAGGTGGGGCCGGAGCCAGGCGATCAGCGCGAGCGAGCCGAAGAAGACCGCGTAGGCGCAGAAGTTGCCGGCGCCCGCCCCGGCGTAGTAGGCCCAGAAGGTCAGCATCGCCGCCGTGCCGCTGCCGGCGAGCCCGGCGCAGAGCGGGACCGGGACGTCGCGGGCGCCGAGCCGCACCGCCAGCAGGGCCGCCGCGATGCCCGGCGCGGCCGTCAGCACCAGGTGCACGACGGTGAGGACGAAGAGGTTCCCGCCGCTCATCGCGATGACCCGTCAGACGAAGTAGTCATGGCGCTCAAGCGACGAAGGACCAGAGGGTGAACTGGGCGGTGAGGACCGCCATCGCGGCCGCGAAGAGGGCGACGACCCTCGTCGTCAGGCCGCGCCGCTCGGTCCAGATCGCCAGCCAGAGGAAGAGCGGGAAGAGGACGACGACGAAGCGCGGCGACGACCAGAGGGGAAGCGCCTCCTGCTGAGAGACGAAGAGCGGCACCAGCGAGATCAGCACCCAGCTCCCGTAGGCCGCGGGCAGCACCCGCAGGGCGCCGATCCCGCCGACGACGGCGAAGGCGACGAAGGCCAGCTGCATCACGTTCAGGTAGGCGAAGCCGTCGTAGGAGCCGTCGACGATGTTCCCGATCCCCTCGCCGGCTTCCCGCAGCCCGGCCCAGAGGCCCGAGAGCGGGTCGACCGTGTGGCGGCCGAAGATCGCCTGCGCGTCGTTCCAGGCCAGCCAGTTGTCGAGGGTGAGGTGCATGTAGAGGCTGAAGGCGGCGAGGCCGAGCGGCGCCAGCAGCAGCCAGGCGAGGTCGGGGCGAGCCCGGTAGCGAGGCCGGCGCCCGCGGTCGAAGTCGGGCTCGCGGTCGCTGCGCGGGCCGTAGAGGTAGAGGAGCAGCACCGGGACGACCAGCATCAGGCCGGGGACGCGGGTCGCCGAGGCGAGGGCGAGGACGATCCCGGCGATCGCCCAGTGCCCGGTGCGGGCGGCGAGGAAGGCGGCGACGGCGAGCAGCAGGAACATCGACTCGCTGTAGGGAATGCCGAAGAAGAGGGCGGTGGGGAAGAACGAGAGCAGGAGCAGGGTCGGGCGGGCATAGCGCTCGCCGATCTCGATCGCGGTCAGCCGGTGCAGCAGCACCAGGGCGCCGAAGAAGCAGCCCAGGGAGACGGCGTAGGCGACGACCATCGTCGCCGCCAGGCTGGTGCCGAAGCCGCTGAGGACGTAGACGACGCCCGGGTAGAGCGGGAAGAAGGCGGAGCGATAGTCCTCCGGCGTCCCGACCGCGGTGCCTTCGGAGTAGCCGTCGTAGGCGATCGTCAGGTAGTGCAGGGCGTCCCACTTCGCCGGGGTCGAGAAGACGAGGTCGAAGAGGCCGTGGGCGGGCCAGTTGCCGAAGGGATGGGTGAGGTCGGCGGAGACCTCCGGGGCGCTGGGGACGAGGCCCGCGACGGCGACGTAGGCGGCGACGCCGAAGACGACGAGACGGCTGGGCCAGAACGCGGCCCAGGCCCCGCGCAGGCTGGGGCCCCAGCCCACTAGACGAGTTTGATCTCGGAGCGGTCGCCGACCAGGAGCTGGAGGG
>DASZDI010000100.1:0-3254 GCA_035942135.1 Solirubrobacterales bacterium
GGCTTCTCCGACACGCCGATCATGGCCTACAGCGCGAAGTTCGCGTCGGCGTTCTACGGGCCGTTCCGCGAGGCCGCGGACTCGACGCCCGCCTTCGGCGACCGCCGCGGGTACCAGATGGACCCGGCCAACGCCGCCGAAGCGGTGCGCGAGGCCGAGCTCGACCTCGACGAGGGCGCCGACATGCTGATGGTGAAGCCCGCCCTCCCTTACCTCGACGTCGTGCGCCGGGTCAAAGAGGCGACCGGCGCTCCCGTCGCCGCCTACCACGTCTCCGGCGAGTACTCGATGCTGAAGGCCGCGGCCGCCAACGGCTGGATCGACGAGCGCGCCGCCGTGGTCGAGGCGCTGACCTCGATCCGCCGCGCCGGCGCCGATGCGATCGTCACCTACTACGCGAAGGAGGCCGCCCCGTGGCTTCGGTGAAAGTCCCGCAGTCGAAGGCGCGCAGCCGCAAGGACGGCGCCGCGATCCCGCTCGACGAGACCGACAAGCGGCTGATGAACCTGCTGCAGTCGCGCTTCCCGCTCGACCCCGAGCCCTTCGCGCTCGTCGCCGCCGAGGCGGAGCTGGAGCTCGACGACGTCCTCGCCCGCACCAAGCGCCTCCTCGACGGCCGCATTATCCGCGAGATCACGCCGATCTTCGACACCCGCGCGCTCGGCTACGAGTCGATGCTGGTCGCGGCCAAAGTCGACGCCGAGCACCCGCAGCGGGCGGCGCGGATCGTCAACGCCCACCCCGGCGTCTCCCACAACTACCTGCGCACCCACGACTTCAACCTCTGGTTCACGATCGCGACCCCGCCGGACTCCGAGCTCGGCCTGCACGGGACCCTGGAAGCGCTGATGGAGGAGACCGGCGCCGAGTCGATGCGGGAGCTGCCGACCCTGACCCTCTTCAAGATCAACATGAACCTGGAGATGGAGAAGGGGACCGACGCGCTCGCCGCCGCGGTCGAAGCCGCGCCGCCGCGCGAGCTGGAACCGCAGCCCTACGACGAGGACGACATCGCCGTGATCTAGGCCCTGCAGGGGCCGATGGACCCGGTCGCCCGCCCCTACGACGCCGCCGCCGCGGAGCTGGGGATCTCGACCGAGGCGCTGCTCGACCGCCTCCGCACCATGGTCGACCGCAAGATCCTCCGCCGCGTCGCCGCGATCCTCTACCACCGCCGCGCCGGCTTCTCGGCCAACGGGATGGGCGTCTGGAAGGTGCCCGAGGACGAGATCCTCGAGGTCGGCGGCCGCATGGCCTCCTTCCGCGGCGTCTCCCACTGCTACCAGCGGCCGACCTACGAGGACTGGCCCTACAGCGTCTTCACGATGGCCCACGGCCGCTCCAAAGAAGAGTGCGACGCGATCCTCGACTCGATCGCCGAGGAGTGCGGGATGGGCCCCGACGACCGCGCCACCCTCTACTCCTCGACCGAGTACAAGAAGATCCGCCTCCATTACTTCACCGAGGACTACGCGCGCTGGGAGGCGGAACATTCGTAACGGCGCGCCGCCTGAGGGCGGCGCGGCATCGGCTGGGGCGGAGCTGTTCGCGCGGGCGCAGGAGGTCCTCCCGGGCGGGGTGAACTCGCCGGTCCGGGCGATGCGGCAGATCGGCCGCGACCCGATCTTCATCGAGCGCGGCGAAGGCTGCCTGCTCTTCGATGTCGAGGGCAATCGCTACCTCGACTGGGTCGGCTCCTGGGGGCCGATGATCCTCGGCCACGCCGAGCCCGCGGTGGTTGCGGCGGTGATCGAAGCGGCCAAGCGCGGGACCAGCTTCGGCGCCGCGACCCTGGAGGAGGTGCGGCTGGCAGAGGAGGTGGCGGCGCGGGTCCCCTCGGTGGAGATGGTGCGGATGACCAGCTCCGGCACCGAGGCGGCGATGAGCGCGGTGCGCCTGGCCCGGGCGATCACCGGCCGCGAGGTCGTGGTCAAGTTCGCCGGTGCCTACCACGGCCACTCCGACGGCCTGCTCGCCGAAGGCGGCTCGGGGCTGGCGACCCTCGGCGTCCCGGGCAGCCCGGGAGTGACCGCGGCACAGGCGGCGGCGACCGTGGTGGTGCCGTGGAACGACCGCGAGGCGGTCAGCCGGGCGCTGGCCGAGCACGAGGTCGCGGCGCTCTTGGCCGAGCCGATCGCCGCCAACATGGGCGTGGTCCCGCCCGCCGACGGCTTCCTCGAGTTCCTCCGCGAGGCGACCCTCGAGGCGGGCGCGCTGCTCGTCTTCGACGAGGTGATCACCGGCTTCCGCGTCGCCCGCGGCGGCGCCCAGGAGCTGTTCGGGATCGAACCCGACCTGACCGTGATGGGCAAGGTCCTCGGCGGCGGCCTCCCCGCGGCGGCCTTCGCCGGCCCCCGCGAACACATGGAACGGATCGCCCCCGCCGGCGACGTCTACCAAGCGGGCACCCTCTCCGGAAACCCCCTCGCGGTCGCGGCGGGCCTGGCGACGCTGGACCAGCTCGACGCCGCCGCCTACCAGCGCCTGGGAGCACTGACCGACCGCCTCGCCGCCGGCTTCGCCGAGCTCGCCGCCGACCGCCCCCTCCAGGTCGCCGCCGCCCCCGGCCTCGTCACCCTCTTCTTCAGCCCCGTCCCGGTCACCGACTTCGCCACGGCCACGGCCTGCGACACTGACGCCCACGCCCGCTTCTGCCGCGCCCTACTCGAGCGCGGCGTCTACCCGCCCCCGGCCCAGTACGAGGCCTGGTTCGTCTCCCTCGCCCACGACGAGACGACGATCGACCGCACCCTCGAGGCCGCCGCCGAATCCCTCGACGAGGCGCTGGCATGACCGCCGTCACCATTGCGTGGTTCCTTTGTCGCCTATAACCGGACAAAGGAACCACGCAACCCCTGGCGCGGCTCTGCAGGTTCTCGCCGACCAGCTCCGCGCCGAGGACACGCCGATCTCCCCGCACGTCGTCGACCCGACCGAGCCGCCTGAGCTCGGCGAGCTCGCCGCCTCCGGCCCCGGCACCGCCTCCGCGCCCGGCGAGTACGCCCTCGTCGTCGAAGCCGTCCGCGAGGGCTATCTCCTCCACTACGAGCAGCCCCGCCTCCTCGCCGGCCACGACCCCGACCTCGCCCTTCTCGCCGGCGACTACCTCTACGCCCTCGGCCTCGACCGCCTCGCCACCCTCGGCGACACCCGCGCCGTCGCGATCCTCTCCGACCTGATCACCGAATGCGCCCGCCTCCACGCCGAGCACCGCCCCGACCAGGTCCCCGCCCTCTGGCGCACCGCCGCCCAGC
>DASZDI010000101.1:0-3828 GCA_035942135.1 Solirubrobacterales bacterium
GGCCCCACCACGCCCACCCAGCCACGCCTGACGCCTTCTATAGAGTGCGCTCCAATGAGTCCTTTGGTCCCGATGGTGGTAGAGCAGACGGCGCGCGGGGAGCGGGCGTTCGACATCTATTCCCGGCTGCTCGGGGAGCGGATCGTCTTCCTCGGCACGCCGGTGACCGAGGACATCGCCAACCTGATCGTGGCGCAGCTCCTGCACCTGGAGTCCGAGGACCCGGACAAGGACGTCAGCCTCTACATCAACTCGCCCGGCGGCTCCGTCTACGCGGGGCTGGCGATCTACGACACGATGCAGTTCATCAAACCCGACGTGCAGACGATCTGCGTCGGGATCGCGATGAGCATGGGCGCGTTGCTCCTGAGCGGCGGCGCCGCCGGCAAGCGGATGTCGCTGCCGAACTCGAAGATCCTCATCCACCAGGTCTCCGCCGGCTTCAAAGGGCAGGCGACCGACATCGAGATCCACGCCAAAGAGATCATCGACGTCCGCCGTCGCCTCGACGAGATCATCGCCCAGCACACCGGGCAGCCGTTCGAGAAGGTCACCAAAGACACCGAGCGGGACTACTTCATGAGCGCGGAGGAGGCGAGGGAGTACAACATCGTCGACCGCGTGATCGAGCACCACTGAAGCGCTGAAGCGGTCGCTTCTCCTCTGTCTCGTCCTCTGCGCGGTCCTTGTCGCACCGGCGTCGGCGCCTGCCGCTCGAGGCGGCGGCACCGCCTACTACGGACACGTCTTCCCGGTCCAGGGGCCGCACGGCCTGCGCGGGCCGATCGGCGAGTACCACGCGCCGCGCAGCGGCGGGCGGGTCCACGAAGGCTTCGACGTCACCGCCGCCTGCGGGACCAGGCTGGTGGCGGTGCGCAGCGGCAGGGTGCTGCGGCGGGGTTACGACCCCGTCCTCTACGGCAACTACCTGCTGCTCCACGGCGAAGGCGAGCGGCGCAGCTACTTCTACGCCCACATGCCGCGCCCGGCGCCGGTGCGCAAGGGGCAGTGGGTGTGGGAGGGCCGGCCCGTCGGCGCCGTCGGCGAAACCGGCAACGCCGTCGGCACCGGCTGCCACCTCCACTTCGAGATCCACGCTCGCGGCGTCCCGGTCGACCCCGAGCCGGCGCTGCGGCGCTGGGACCGCTACTCCTGAGCCTCAGGTCAGGCGGCGTTCGAACCAGAGGTCGGCTTTGGGGTTGTCGTTGTAGGCGGGCACTTCGCGGTAGCCGGCGGCGCGGTAGAGGCCGACGGCGGGGGTGAGGTAGTCGGAGGTGTCGAGCCGGACCGCGCGGCAGCCGTGCTCTGCGGCGATCTCGTCGAGGCGGGCGAGGATGCGGCGGCCGAGGCCGCTGCCGCGGTGCTTCGGCGCCACGTACATGCTCTTCACCTCGGCGATCTCCCGGTCGAGGTAGCGGACGCCGCCGAGCCCGGCGGGCTCGCCGTCGACGCGGGCCAGGAGGAGGACGCCGTGCGGCGGCACCAGGTCTGCCGGGGGGCCCGCGGCGATCTCCTTCTCGAGGTCGATCCCCGCCTCTTCGCGGTCGTAGACCAGCGGCCCGTCCGCCTCGCGGATGAAGTCGGCGTAGAGAGGCCGGACCAGCGGGTCCTCGCGGTCGATCGGCTCGAGGGTGAAGGTCACGGAGATGACGCTACCCCGTTGCAGAATTTCTCCATTCAACGCGCAACAGGCGCGGAGTTGCCTGGCACAATCTGTCCTGTGAGCCGGAAGGAATTGTCTGAAGTCGTCGCCGAATGCGCTGTGCGCACCGAGCGGGCCGCGGCATGGCAGCGGGAATCAGCGGCGAAGGTGGAGGCGGCGCGCGCGGGCATCGAAGTGGCGAGGGAACGGCAGGAAGAGGCGGTGGCACGACAGGAGGCGGCGAGGGCGCGGCAGGACGAGGCGGTAGCGCGGCAGGAGGCGGCGACCGCCAAGCTCGACGAAGCGCAGGTCGACACGAAGGACCTGAACAAGAAACTGGACACCCTGATCGAGGAAATGAGGGCCGATCGCGCCCGGATCGAAGCCGAACGCGAGGACGAGAAGAGATGGCGCGAGGAATTCCTACGGCGTCAGGAGAAGATGTTCCAGCACTACCTGGCGAGAGCGGATCAGACGCTGGCTGAAATGAAGCAGCAGACGGCGGAAATCATCGCCGAGCTGCGGGAACATCGGGACGAGCGGCAGGCCTTCAAAGAGGCGATCCTGACGCTGATCGACCGGCTCCCGCCGCCGCCACCTCCCCATCTGCGTTCTGCCTGAGGGGCCGCGACTCAGACTCGCAGCTCGTAGCTGACCCACTCCGAGCGCTCGGCGCCGGTCGAGTCGTAGAGGCGCTGGGCGGTGCGGTTGTCGGGAGCGGTCGACCACTCGACGGAGGCGGCGCCGCGCTCGCGGGCGACTTCGGCGGTGGCTTCGATCAGCGCCCGGCCGACTCCCCGGCCGCGGGCCGACTCGTCGACGTAGAGGTCGTTCATCAGCACCGTCTCCGTCGCCTTCGTGGAGCTGAAGTGCCAGTAGAGGCAGGCGTAGCCGAGCAGCCGCCCCTCGCCGCGGGCGCCGAGCAGGAGGCCGTCCTCGCTGGGGGCGAGGAAGCGGCGGAAGAAGGCGCGGTTGCGCTCCTCGTCGATCTCCTCGGCTTCGTAGAAGCGCTGGTAGGCGGCGATCAGCGGCAGCAGCTCCTCGTAGCGCTCGGTGGGAACGGGGGCGATCTCGACCGCGGCGGGCACGAGTTCACCGTAGCGCGGGCACGCAAGGCGGCGCTCATGTGCAGGGACCGCCCCGCCGATGCCGTAAACGACCCTCACGAACCGGTGCAGGTCCCTGTCTAAGCTTTGGGCGGCGCCGGAGGCAAGAGATCGATCCCATTAGGAGGGGATTCCGCTGGCACGTCCTTCAGACTCGAACGAGCAGCTCCTCTGCAGCTTCTGCGGCAAGTCGCAGCGCCAGGTGAAAAAGCTGATCGCCGGCCCCGGCGTCTACATCTGCGACGAGTGCATCGACCTCTGCAACGAGATCATCGACGAGGAGCTGACGGCGCCGCCCGTCTTCGAGCTGGAGAACCTGCCGAAACCGCAGGAAATCCACGACGTCCTGCAGGAGTACGTGGTCGGCCAGGAGGCCGCCAAGCGCTCCCTCTCCGTCGCCGTCTACAACCACTACAAGCGGGTCCAGATCGCCCAGTCCGACGAGACCGACGTCGAGCTGCAGAAGTCGAACATCATGATGCTGGGCCCGACCGGCTGCGGCAAGACGCTGCTCGCCCAGACCCTCGCCCGCATCCTCAACGTCCCCTTCGCGATCGCCGACGCGACCGCGCTGACCGAGGCCGGCTACGTCGGCGAGGACGTCGAGAACATCCTCCTGAAGCTGATCCAGGCCGCCGACTTCGACGTCAAGAAGGCGGAAACGGGGATCATCTACATCGACGAGATCGACAAGATCGAGCGCAAAGCCGACAACCCGTCGATCACCCGCGATGTCTCCGGCGAAGGCGTCCAGCAGGCGCTCCTGAAGATCCTCGAGGGGACCACCGCCTCGGTGCCCCCGCAGGGCGGGCGCAAGCACCCCCACCAGGAGTTCCTGACGATCGACACCACGAACATCCTGTTCGTCTGCGGTGGCGCCTTCGCCGACCTCGACAAGGTGATCGAGCGGCGGATCGGCCACAAGGGCGTCGGCTTCGGAGCCCATGTGAGCTCGAAGCACAACAAGGACACCGGCGACGCCTTCGAGCAGGTGCTGCCCGAGGACCTCGTCGAGTACGGCCTGATCCCCGAGTTCATCGGCCGCCTGCCGGTGCTGTCGGTCATCCATCAGCTCGGCAA
>DASZDI010000102.1:0-6843 GCA_035942135.1 Solirubrobacterales bacterium
CCTCGGGGGCGCGGGGCACCTCGGCCTCGACCCGCCCCTTCGCCTCCTCCAGGCTCGCCTGCAGCTGCTCGGCCTGCCGGCGCAGGGAGATCGCCTGCCCGAGCAGCGAGTCGACCAGCTCGGAGAGCTCCGCGACGCGGCCCTCGGTCGCCCGGTCGGCCTCCGCCTTGGCCTGGGCGAGGTAGCGGCGCGCCTGCGCTTCGGCGTCGTCGATGACGCTCTCGGCGGCCTTCTCGGTGGCCACGACGATCGCCTCCAGGCGCTCCGCGGTGGTCGCCCGCAGCTCGCCCTGCTTGCCGGAGAGGTCTCTGCGCTTGCCGGAGCTCATCGGGTCGAGCCTAGAAGCGATTCTCCGATCAGGCCAACGGCCCGGTCGACGTGGTCGGAATCGATCACCAGCGGCGGCAGCAGCCGCAGCGTGTCCGGCCGGGGGACGTTGACGACCAGCCCGCGCTCCAGCAGGTCGGCACCGACGGCGGCGGCGTCGATCCCCTCCTCCAGGCCGACCCCGACCATGAGGCCGCGGCCGCGCGTCTCGCGGACGCCGTCGAGGGCCTCGAGCGCTTCGCAGAGGTAGGCGCCGAGCTCCCGCACCCGCCGCAGCAGCGCCGGGTCGTCGACGAGGTCGAGCACGGCGAGGGCGGCGGCGGTGGCGACAGGGCCGCCGGCGAAGGTGGAGCCGTGGTCGCCGGGCTCGAGCACGTCCGCCGCCTCCGGGCCGGTGATGCAGGCCCCGATCGGGAAGCCGCCGCCGAGCGCCTTGGCGCTGACGATCACGTCGGGGCGCACCGGCGTCTGCTCGTAGGCCCAGAGGGACCCCGTGCGGCCGACGCCGGTCTGGATCTCGTCGAGGACCAACAGCGCGCCGACCTCGTCGCAGGCCCGGCGGGCGGCGAGCAGCGCCTCTTCGGAGATCGGCCAGACCCCGGCCTCGCCCTGGATCGGCTCGATCAGGACCGCGGCGGTCCGCTCGCCCACCGCCTCGCGCAGCGCCGCCGCGTCGTTGCGGGGGACCGCCCGAAAGCCGGGCAGCATCGGCCCCAGCGCCTCGTTCGCGGCCAGCCCCGGCGTCGCCGCCAGGGCGCCGTAGCTGCGGCCGTGGAAGTCGTCCTCGAAGCTGACGATCTCCGGCTCGGCGATGCCGCGCCCGTGGGCGTGCTTGCGGGCGACCTTGATCGCGCACTCGATCGCCTCGGTGCCGGAGTTGGAGAAGAAGACGCGGCCGCCGAGGCTCGACTTCGAGAGCCGCTCCGCCAGCTGCGCCATCGGCTCGGTGTAGAAGAGATTGGAGACGTGGATCAGGCGCTCGGCCTGCTCGCGCACCGCCGCGACCACGTCGGGGTGGCAGTGCCCGACCGAGCAGACCGAGATGCCGGTGAGAAAGTCGAGGTACTGCTTGCCGTCGGCGTCCCAGAGCAGGGCGCCCTCGCCGCGGACGAAGTCGACCGGTGCCCGCTTGTAGGTGCGCATCAGGTAGCGCTCCTCCAGCGCCCGGGTCTGCTCCAGGCCGGCCCCTTCGACGACTCCGCTCACGGAGTGATCATCGTCCCGATGCCGGCTTTGGTGAAGAGCTCCAGGAGGAGGCTGTGCGGCTTGCGACCGTCGATGATGTGGGCCGCCTCGGCGCCGCCCCGGACCGCGTCGACGCAGGCCTGGAGCTTCGGGCGCATGCCGCCGTCCAGCTCCGGGAGGCGCGCTTCGACCTCGGCCACCGTGGCGCGGGAGATCAGCGAGCCTTCGTCCTCGGGGTCCTCCAGCCAGCCCTCGACATCGGTGAGGAAGACCGCCTTGAAGGCGTCGATCCCGGCCGCGACCTTCCCGGCCGCCTCGTCGGCGTTGACGTTGTAGGGCTGGCCCTCGTGGTCGGTCGCCGAAGAGGCGATGACGGGGATGTAGTCGCGGGCGATGTGGTTGAGGACGTCGACCTGCACGCGCTCGACCGAGCCGACGAGGCCGACCTTGTCCGCGTTGGCGACCGGCACCACCTCGAACAGGCTCCCGTCCTCGCCGGAGAGGCCGACCGCCGGCTGGCCGTGGCGGTTGAGGCGGCGGACGATCTCCGAGTTGAGCTTGCCGCGGAGGACCATTTTCGCCACCTCGACGGTCTCGGGGTCGGAGACGCGCAGCCCTTCGTGGAACTTCGACTCGATGCCGAGCCGGTCCATGTAGCGGGAGATCTCGGGGCCGCCGCCGTGGACGACGACCGGGTCGATGCCCACGTACTTGAGCAGGACGACGTCGGTGGCGAAGGCCTCGCGCAGGGCCTCCTCGCGCATCGCCGCGCCGCCGTACTTGATCACCACCCGCCGGCCGTGGAATTCGCGGATGTGCGGCAGCGCCTCCAGCAGCGTGTCGACCGTGGCGCTGCTCCACTTCGACGGGAGCTCTTCGGTCATCTCACCATTCCTCACGTCGTGTATTCCGCGTTCAGCTTCACGTAGTCGTAGCCGAGGTCGGAGAACCAGACGTGAGCCGCGTGCTCCCCACGCCGCAGGCTCAAGCCGATGTTCGCCTCCGCGACGTCGGCGCCCAGCTCGGAGGCGTCGATCGCGTCGGCGCCGATCTCCTCCAGGTCCTCGCCGACCAGGGCGGCGCCGGCAGCCTGGGCGATCCGGCCCCAGTTGGGGTCGCGGCCGAAGAGCGCCGTCTTCACCAGGGGCGAGTTGGCGATCGCGCGGGCGACCCGCTCGGCCTCCTCCTGAGAGGCGGCCTCGCTGACCTCGATCCGGGCGGTGCGGGCGGCGCCCTCGCCGTCGCGGACGATCTCGATCGCCAGCTGCGTCAGCACCGCCTCGAGCAGCCCCTCGGGCAGCGGCTTGCCGGAGGAGCCGGAGGCCTGCAGCAGCACGCAGTCGTTGGTGCTCATCTGGCCGTCGACGGTGATCCGGTTGAAGGAGGCGTCGACGGCGGCGCGCAGCCTCGCGTCGGCGTCCTCGACGACGGCGTCGGTCTGGACGAAGCAGAGCATCGTCGCCATGTTCGGCTCGATCATCCCCGCCCCCTTCGCCTGGGCGGAAAGCGTCACGCCGTCGATGCGCAGGGTGCAGCTCTTGCGCCAGCGGTCGGTGGTGAGGATCGCGTCGGAGAAGGCGGTGCCGCCGTCGGGAGCGAGGGTGGGCACGGTCTCGGCGATGCCGACGAGGACGGCGTCGACCGGCAGCGGCACCCCGATCGTGCCGGTCTCGGCGACGGCGACCTGCTCGGGCTCGAGGCCGAGCTGGCGGGCGGTCACCTCGGTCATCGCCAGGGCGTCGGCGAACCCCTGCTCGCCGGTCTCGGCGTTGGCGTTGCCGCTGTTGACGACGGCGGCGCGGATGCGGCCGGGGTCGCAGCGCTCGCGGCAGACCCGGATCGGCGCCGCCGCGGAGGCGTTGCGGGTCAGCAGCAGGGCCGAGGCGACCTCCTCGGCGTCGCAGACGAGCAGGCCGACGTCGGTGCGCCCCCCGCCCTTGAGGCCGCAGTGGGCACCGCCGGCGCGGAAGCCCGGCGCGAGCTGGGCGGGGTCGAGCTCCTCGACGCCCTCCGGCGCCTCCACCCACCGCGAGCGGAAAAAGGGATCGGCCGGAATGCTCTGCTTCGCGTCCGCCTTCGGCGCCGGGTTGCCGGTCGCGCTCACAGCAGCCCCGCCGTCTCGTCGAGGCCCAGCATCAGGTTGAGGTTCTGCACACCCTGGCTCGAGGCCCCCTTCCAGATGTTGTCGATCGCCGCGAAGGCCGTCACCCTCCCCCGCTCCTCGACGGTGACGTAGACGTGGCACTCGTTGGTGCCGCGGACCGCGCGCAGGTTCGGGGGGCCGTCGAGGACGTGGACGAAGGGCTCCTTGGCGTAGCGCTGCTCGTAGAGGTCGCGGATCGCGTCCTTCGACGTCTGCTCCCCCAGCGAGGCGAAGCAGGTCGCCAGCTCCCCCTGGTCGAGCGGCAGCAGGTGCGGCACGAAGGTGACCGGCGCGGGGCTGCCGAGGGCCGCCAGCTCCTGCTCGATCTCCGGCCGGTGCCGGTGCCCCTCGGTCTTGTAGGGGAAGGCGTTCTCGGTCATCGCCGTGAAGTGGACGGTGTCGTCGCTGCTGCGGCCGTAGCCGGAGGTGCCCTGCATCGCCGCGACGAAGACCTCCGAGAGCAGGCCCTTTTCCGCCAGCGGCGCCAGCGCCAGCACGCTCGCGGTCGGGTAGCAGCCGGGGGTGGCGACCAGCTTCGCCTCGCGCAGCTGCTCGCGGTAGACCTCGCTGAGGCCGTAGACGCCGGTCCCGAACAGCTCCGGGGCGCCGTGGTCGCCGTACCAGCGCTGGTAGGTCTCGCGGTCGCGGAGGCGGAAGTCGGCGGAGAGGTCGACGACGAGGATTCCCTGCTCGCGCAGCGCCGCGACGGTCGGGGCTGCGGCCCCGTGCGGGTAGGCGACGATCGCGGCGTCGACCCCCTCGACCCGCTCAGGGTCCAGCGCGGTCAGCTCGATCGGCACCCGGTAGCGCGGGTAGAGCCGGTCGAGCCGCTTGCCGGCGTCGCTGCGCGAGGTCGCGGCGACCAGCTGCAGGCGCGGGTGGCGCCAGACGATCTGCGCCGCGAGGGCGCCGGTGTAGCCGGAGGCGCCGGCGACGAGGACCCGCGCGGCGGGCTCGCCGTCGAGGGGCTGAGAGGCGAGGTCATTCACGCAGGGTCCCGCCGATCTCGTCGAGCTTGGCCTTGATCGCCTCTCGCAGGCCGGCGACCTCCTCGTCGGTGAGGGTGCGGTCGGGGGCGCGGAACTCGAGGTTGAGGGCGAGGCTCTTGCGGTCGGCGCCGACCTGCTCGCCCTCGTAGAGGTCGAAGACCTCGGTCGCGTGCAGCAGCTCGCCGCCGCCGGCCAGGACCGCGGCGCGGACCTCGTCGGCGGGGGTGTCGGCGGGCACGACCACGGCGAGGTCCTGGTAGACGGCCGGGAAGGTGGTGACGTCCTCGTATGCCTCCTCGCCGAGGGTGGCGGCGGCGAGCAGCGGCGCCGCGTCGAGTTCGAAGGCAACGGCCGCATCGATGTCCCAGGTGCGGCAGACCAGCGGATGCACCTCGCCGAGCCAGCCCGCGGAAGCGCCGTCGACCGTGACCGCGGCGGTGCGCCCCGGATGCAGGAACGGCTCCTCCCCCGGCGCGAAGTCGAGCTGCGTGCCCAGCTGCGTCGCCAGCGCCTCGAGCACGCCCTTGAGGGCGAAGAAGTCCGCGGCCTCACCGCCGCCGCGCCAGGAGCGCGGCGAGAGCGGCCCTAGCGCGATCCCCGCGAACCGGTGCGGCTCGGCGAACGGCGCCGGGCGCTCCCCGGCAAACCGCCCGGCCAGCGGGTCGATGGGCCGATTTGACGGGTCCTGATGGTTGACGGGCCTATTTCCCTCCATATAGGGGTCTTTTAGGCCCGTCGACAGGAAGACGCGGGCGGATTCGAAGAGGGCGAGGCTGCCGGTGCCGCGGGCGACATTGCGGGCAGCGATGTCAAGCAGGGAGCCGAGCAGGGTCGTGCGCATCGCCGACTGCTCCTCGGAGAGGGGGTTGGCGAGCATCACCGCGGTCGCGCGCGGGTCGTCGGCGGGGATCCGCAGGCGCTCGGCCTCGCCGGGGTCGGTGAAGCTCCAGCCCACCGCCTGATCGAAGCCGAGGTCCCGCAGGGCGTCCTCGGCGCGGCGGCGCAGGCGCTGCTCGCGGCTGAGGCCGCCGACGGCCCCGCCGGCGGAGGGGAGCGTGGTCGGCAGGTGCTCGTCGATCCCGTGGACCCGCGCCACCTCCTCGATCAGATCGACCTCGCGGGTGACGTCGTAGTAGCGGTCGGGCGGGACCACGATCTCGAGGTCCTCGCCGTCGGCCTCGACCGCGAAGCCGAGCCGCTCCAGGTAGGTCTTCTGGTCGGCCTGGGAGATCGTCATCCCGAGCAGGCCCTCGACCCGGCTCGCCCGCAGGTGCAGCCGCCGCGGCTCCGGCGCCTCGGCGGCGACGTCGATCGTCCCCGGCACCAGCTTCGCGCCGCCGAGCTCGACCAGCAGCCGCGAGGCGATCCGCTGCGCCCGCATGCAGAGGTCCGGGTGCAGCTGCTTCTCGAAGCGCGACGACGCCTCCGAGCGCAGGCCCAGCTTCCGCGAGCTGCTGAGGATGTTGGTCCCGTTCCAGCAGGCGACCTCGAGCAGGACCCGCGTCGTCGCCGCGGAGACCTCGGAGCGCTGGCCGCCCATGATCCCGGCGATCCCCGAGGGCCCCTCGCGGTCGCAGACGAGGACCGTGTCGGAATCAAAGGTCCGCTCGACCCCGTCGAGCGTGGTCATCTTCTCGCCGTCGGCCGCGGTGCGGACGATCAGCTCGCCGCCGGGCACCTTGTCGAGGTCGAAGGCGTGCAGCGGCTGCGCGGTCAGCAGCATCACGTAGTTGGTGATGTCGACGACGTTGTTGATCGGCCGCTGGCCGGCGGCCGCGAGCCGAGCCTGCAGCCACAGCGGCGAGGGGCCGACCGTAACGTCGGTGAAGACGCGGGCGGTGAAGCGCGGGCAGAGCTCGGGAACCTCGACCGTGACCGAGCCGTAGTCGGAGGCCTCCCCCTCGCTCTCGGCCGGCGCATCCCCGGCCCAGGGGTCGGCGGCGAGCGCCGACCCGGTGATCGCGTGGACCTCGCGGGCGACGCCGTGGACACCGAAGCAGTCGGTCCGGTTCGGGGTCACCTCGATCTCCAGCACCGGCTCGCCCAGCGGCAGCACCTCGCTCAGCGGCGTGCCGGCGGCGAGCCCCGGGTCGAGCTCCATGATCCCGTCGTGGTCGTCGCCGAGCTCGAGCTCGTCGGCGGCGAGGATCATCCCTTCGGAGGGGATGCCCCGCAGCTTCGCCTTGCGCAGCTTCTCGC
>DASZDI010000103.1:0-4780 GCA_035942135.1 Solirubrobacterales bacterium
CCTGTCGCGCCTCCGGTAGTCAAGGCCAGCGCCCGCTACGTGCGGATCGCCCCGCGCAAGGCGCGGCTGATCGCCGACCAGGTGCGCGGCATGCACATCGAAAAGGCCCGGGCGCTGCTCCAGTTCTCGCCCCGCGGCGCCGCCAAAGACATCCACAAGCTGATCGACTCCGCCGCCGCCAACGCGGAAAACAACCACGACCTGATCGGCGACGAGATGCGCGTCTCCTCGATCACCGTCGACGAGGGGCCGACCCTGCGCCGCTTCCGCCCGCGGGCGATGGGCCGGGCGACCCCGATCAACAAGCGAACCAGCCACATTCGTGTGGCTCTGACCCCGGTGGAGGACTAAGCATGGGACAGAAGATCCACCCCGAGGGTTTCCGCGTCGGCTACATCCACGACTGGAAGTCGAACTGGTACGAGGACAAAAACTTCGCCGACGTGCTCCAGGAAGACCTGCAGATCCGGGACCACATCGTCAACAAGCTTTCCCACGCCGGGCTCTCGAACATCACGATCGAGCGCCGCGGCGAGGTCGCCGTGGACATCCACACGGCCCGGCCGGGGATCGTGATCGGCAAGTCCGGCAGCGAAGTCGACGCGCTCCGCAAGGAGCTGCACAGGCTCACCGGCAGCCCCGTGAAAGTGAACATCCGCGAGGTCAAGCGCCCCGAGCTCGACGCCAAACTGGTCGCCCAGTCGATCGCCGAGCAGCTGCAGAACCGGGTCGCCTTCCGGCGGGCGATGAAACGCGCCCTCACCTCGGCGATGCGCTCCGGCGCCAAGGGCGTCAAGGTCCAGGTCTCCGGCCGCCTCGGCGGCGCCGAGATGGCGCGGACCGAAAGCTACTCCGACGGTCGCGTGCCGCTGCACACCCTGCGCGCCGACATCGACTACGGATTCTTCGAGGCCCGCACCACGACCGGCCGGATCGGCGTCAAATGCTGGATCAACAAGGGCGAAGTGATGCCCGAGGGCTTCCGCTCAGACCTCGCCTCGACCGACAGCGAGCCGCAGGGCCAGAGCGGTCGCGGGCGTCGTGACGACCGCGGTGGCGGCGGACGGGGTCGCGGCCCCGGCGGCGATCGCGGTGGACGTGGTGGCGGAGACCGCGGCGGACGCGGCGGCGGTCCCGGTGGCAATCGCGGCGGCGGCGGGCGTGGCCCCGGCGGCGGACGCGGCGGACAGCGTGGAGGCGGTCGCTGATGTTGATGCCGAAGCGGGTCAAGCACCGCAAACAGTTCCGCGGCCGGATGCGCGGCAACACCAAGGGCGGCAGCACCGTCGCCTTCGGCGAGTACGGGATCAAGGCCGTCGAGCGCGGCTGGATCACCAACCGCCAGATCGAGGCTGCCCGTGTCGCGATGACCCGCAAGATCAAACGCGGCGGCAAGGTCTGGATCAACGTCTTCCCCGACAAGCCCTACACGAAGAAGCCCGCCGAGACCCGGATGGGCTCCGGCAAGGGCAACCCGGAGGGCTGGGTCGCCGTCGTCAAGCCGGGCAAGGTCATGTTCGAGCTGGCAGGCGTCCCCGAGGAGCTGGCGCGCGAAGCGCTGCGCCTCGCCGGTCACAAGCTTCCGGTCAAAACCAAATTCGTCATGCGTGAGGGGGCGGGCGACTGATGAAGTCGGCCGAGGTCCATAACCTCAAAGACGACGAGCTGGTGGCGAAACTGATCGACGCCAAGCAGGAGGCCTTCAACCTCCGCTTCCGGCACGCGACCGGCGAGCTCGAGAACACCGCCCGCCTCGGCCAGGCGAAGAAGGACATCGCGCGGCTGTTGACGGTGGCCAAGGCCCGCGGCATCGACGTTGAGAAAGAGACCCGACGGATATGAGCGACGAAGAGCAGAAACAAGAAGAGACGACTGAGGAGCCCCAGGCCGAGGAGACGGTCGAGGAGGCGCCCGCGGCTGAGGAGACTCCCGCGGAGGACGCCCCTGCGGCTGAAGAGGCCCCCGCCGAGGAGGCGCCCGCGGCCGAAGAGGCTGCGGCGGAGCCGAACCCGGAGGACGACCTTCCCTGGAAGGAGCGCCGCAGGCTGCAGAAATCGCGCCGCTCGGGCGCGGGCGGGCCGCAGCTCAGCACCGAGGAGCGGATTGCCAAGCGCGCCGAGGAACGGCGGGTCAGGGCGAACCTGCGCCGCAAACAGCGCGAGGCCGTCAAGGCGGAGCGCACGCCTCGCACCGGCACCCCGCCGGCCGAGCACGAGTCGAACGCCGCCAAGGTGCGGCAGGGGATCGTCGTCTCCAGCAAAGGGGACAAGTCGATCACCGTCCGCATCGACACCGCCCGCCGTCACCGCACCTACGAGAAGATCGTCCGCAGCTCGACCAGGCTGCACGCCCACGACGAGCGCAACGAGGCCGGCGAGGGCGACGTCGTGCGAGTGATCGAGACCCGTCCCCTGTCGAAGACCAAGCGCTGGCGCCTGGTCGACGTGGTCGAGAAGGCGAGGTAGCGAGATGATCCAGCAGGAGTCCAGGCTGAAGGTCGCCGACAACTCGGGCGCTCGCGAGATCCTCTGCATCAGGGTCAAGGGCGGCTCCCACCGCCGCTATGCCAGCGTCGGCGACGTGATCACGGCGACGGTCAAATCGGCCAGCCCGCAGGGCGGCGTCCGCAAGGGCGAGGTCGTGCAAGCGGTCGTCGTCCGCACCCGCAAGCCGCTGGGGCGGCCCGACGGCACCTATATCTCCTTCGACGAGAACGCCGCGGTGCTGATCGATCCCGCCAGCAACAACCCGCGCGGGACTCGCATCTTCGGCCCCGTCGCCCGCGAACTCCGCGACCGCAACTTCATGAAAATCATCTCGCTGGCCCCGGAGGTGCTCTGATGGCGAAGTCGATGCGGGTCCGCACCGACGACCAGGTGGTCATCCTGGCCGGCAAGGACGCCGGCAAGACCGGCCGTGTCACCCGCACCGATCCGAAAAAGCGGCGGGTCTACGTGGAGAACCTGAACATCGTCAAGCGGCACGAACGGCCGCGCTCCCAGGGCGACCTCAAAAACGCCCAGGCCGGCGGCATCGTCGAGAAGGAGGGTCCGATCGACATCTCCAACGTGATGCTGCTCGATCCCAAAGACAACAAACCGACCCGCGTCGGCGTCCGCATCGACAAAGGCGGCAAGCGCGTCCGCTACGCGAAGCGGACCGGAAACGAGATCGGCTGATGGAGGCGACCGTGGCACCGACTTCGCAAGCGGCCCCGCCGCCGCGCCTGCGCGAGCGCTACGAGCAGGACGTGCTGCCGGCGCTGACCGAGAAATTCGGCTACTCGACGCCGATGGAGGCCCCGCGCCTGGTCAAGGTCACCCTCAACATGGGGCTCGGCAAAGAGAAACAGGACAAGCGCTCCTTCGAATTGTCCCAGGAACAGCTGGCGATCATCGCCGGCCAGCACCCGAACGTGCGCCGCGCCCGCAAGTCGGTCGCTTCCTTCAAGCTGCGCGAGGGGATGCCGGTCGGCGTCTCGGTGACGCTGCGCCGGGCGCGGATGTGGGAGTTCCTCGACCGCCTGATCTCGATCGCGGTGCCGCGGATCCGCGACTTCCGCGGCCTCAACCCGCGTTCCTTCGACGGCCGCGGCAACTACTCGATGGGCGTCAAGGAGCAGCTGATCTTCCCGGAAATCGACTACGACTCGATCGACGTCGTGAGAGGGCTGGACGTGACGATCACGACTTCCGCTAAAACTGACCTAGAGGCTTTCGAGCTGCTGCTCGGTCTGGGGATGCCCTTCGCCAAAGAGGGGCGCCCCGGTCAGGCCGAGCGCGAAGCAAAAGAAGCGGAAGCCGAAGAGGAGCAGCGCAAAGAGGAGGCCCGCAAACGGGCCGAGATCGAGCAGGCAGCCCTCGAGCAGTTGAAAGAGGAGAACCCCGAGGCCTACGCCAAGCCGGAAGGCGAGGACGAGGGCGCCGCCGAGGGCGGAGACGAAGAGGCCGACAAACCGGCCGAGGAGAGTTCGGACAATGGCTAAGACTTCAATGAAGGTCAAGCAGGAACGCAAGCCCAAGTTCAAAAGCCGGGGCTACAACCGCTGCCGTCGCTGCGGTCGCCCGCGCGCGTACTTCCGCAAATTCGGCCTCTGCCGGATCTGCCTGCGGAACGCCGCGCACGAGGGCTACATCCCCGGAATGACCAAGTCGAGCTGGTAGGACAAGGAAGATGCACACCGACCCGATCGCCGATTACCTGACCCGGATCCGCAACGCGATCCGCGCCGGGCACGATGAGGTGGAGATCCCGCTCTCCGGCCTCAAGCTCGAGATGTCGCGGATCCTCAAGGAGCAGGGCTACATCAAGGACTTCAGCCGCAGGCCGGCTCCCGTCGGCGAGTCGATCAACGTCGAGCTCAAGTACACCGAGGACCGCCGGCCGGTGATCATCGGGATCGAACGGATCTCCCGCCCGGGCCGCCGCCGCTACGTCGACCACAAGAACGTCCCCCGCGTCGACGGCGGCACCGGCACCGCGATCGTCAGCACCTCCGCCGGCGTCATGACCGGCCACGAAGCCCGCGCGAAGGGAGTGGGCGGCGAGGTCGTCGCCTACGTCTGGTGAGCCGATGAGCCGGATCGGAAGAAAGCCCGTCCCTGTCCCCGACGCCGTCACGGTGGAGATCGCCCCTGGCAACATCGCCGTCAAAGGCCCGAAAGGGGAGCTGCAGCAGACCCTCTCGCCGGACATGACGATCGAGCAGGAAGACGGCGTCCTCACGGTCGCCCGTCCCACCGACCGCGGCGAGCACCGGGCCCTGCACGGGCTCACCCGC
>DASZDI010000104.1:0-7176 GCA_035942135.1 Solirubrobacterales bacterium
GAAGTCAGTGGAGTCGACGCGCGGCGAGCTGGCGTCGGTGCGAACCGGCCGGGCATCTCCGCACCTGCTCGACCGGATCGTCGTCGACTACTACGGCAGCCCGACGCCGCTGAAGCAGCTCGCCAACGTCGCCGCCTCAGACGCGCGCCTGCTCACGGTCACGCCCTTCGACAAGAGCGGCCTGGGAGCGATCGAGAAGGCGATCCAGGAGTCCGACGTCGGCCTGACGCCGAGCAACGACGGCAACGTGATCCGCCTGCAGATCCCGGAGATGACCGAGGAGCGGCGGCGGGAGATGGTCAAGGTCGTCCACGGCGTCGCCGAGGAAGGTCGGATCGCGGTCCGCAACGTCCGCCGCGACATCATGAGCGACCTCCGCGAGCTGAAGAAGGAGGGCGACGTCGGCGAGGACGACGAGCGCCGGGCTGAGGCGGCGCTGCAGAAGCAGACCGACGAGGCGATCGCCGAGATCGACGGCCTGCTCAAGGGCAAGGAAGAAGAGATCCTCGAGGTCTGAGAAGGCTGCAAACCGGCGCAGTTCGCGGTCCTCGGTCGGTCGACTCGGTCACGCACTGAAGTGCGCTCCCGTCGTCTCCCTCCCTGCGTCCCGCGAACTGCTTGGTTTCGCCTTCTCACGGGTCGCGGGTAAAGACATGACGCAGGCCAGGTACGTAGCGATCATCACCGACGGCAACGGCCGCTGGGCGAAGCAGCGCGGCCTGCCGGTCGTCGAGGGGCATCGGGCCGGCGCCGACGTGGTCAAGGCGCGGCTGCGCGACGCCGCCGAGCTGGGGATCGAGGAGCTGACCGTCTACTCGTTCTCGACCGAGAACTGGACCCGGCCCGACGACGAGGTCGGGGGGCTGATGCGGATGTTCGGCGAGCGGATCGCCTCCGAAACGCCCGAGCTGAAGCAGGAAGGCGTGCGGATGCGGTTCGTCGGCCGGCGCGAGGGGGTCGACCCGGCCCTGATCGAGCGGATGGAGTGGGCCGAAGCGGAGACCGCGGCCAACGAGCGGATCACCCTCTTCGTCGCCTTCAACTACGGCGGCAGGGCGGAGATCGTCGACGCGGCGCGAAGCTTCCAGGGAGACTCCGAAGAGGAGTTCCGCCGCCACCTCTACGCGCCTGAGATGCACGACCCAGACCTCCTGATCCGGACCAGCGGCGAGCAGCGGCTCTCCAACTACCTGCTCTGGCAGTGCGCCTACTCGGAGCTGGTCTTCCGCGACGAGCTCTGGCCGGACTTCGACCGCGGGGCGCTGGAAGCGTGCCTGGGCGAGTACGAGACGCGGCAGCGGCGCTTCGGGAGCCGGGCGTGAGATTCGACCTCTTCGACGACGAGATGTTCGAGGACGAGCCGCCGGCGCCGGCGGCGAAACCGCCGCGTGAGCCGCGACAGCGGCGCCGGGGCGGCGGCGAGACCGCGAAGCGGCTGCTGGTGGCGCTGCCCTGGATCGTCTTCGCGATCGCGATCACGGTCGCGGGCGGGGAGATCTTCGCCCTGGCGATGATCGGCCTCGGCGTCGTCGCCCTGCGCGAGTTCGGGGCGATCGCCGCCCGCTACCGCCCGCTGATCGTCCCCGCCTACATCGCCGTCGCGGCGCTGATCGTCGCCGCTCACTTCGGCACCGCCTTCAACGTCCTCTACGTCCTCGCCGCCGCCTTCCCCCTGCTCTTCCTCTTCGCCGCCCGCGCCAAGCAGCGGGAGGGGGTGACGGTCTCGATCGGGGTGACGCTGCTGGCGGTGATCTGGATCGGCATCCCGCTGGTCCACGCGGTCCTCCTCCGCGGCCTGCCCGACCACGGCGCGGCGCTGCTGATCGACGTCCTCGTCGGCACCTTCGTCGCCGACACCGCCGCCTACGCCACCGGGCGCATGTTCGGCAGCCACAAATTCGCCCCCAGCCTCTCGCCGAACAAGACCATCGAGGGCCTGATCGGCGGCTTCGTGATCGGCACCATGGGCTTCTGGTTCGCCGGCCTCTACCAGGACTGGCTCTCCGGCCTGGACGCCCTCCTGATCGGCGCCGCCGTCGCCGCCGTCGCCCCGATCGGCGACCTCTTCGAGTCGATGCTGAAGCGCGACCTCGGCACCAAGGACACCGGCACCATCTTCGGCCCCCACGGCGGCCTCCTCGACCGCCTCGACGCCGTCTTCTTTACCGTCGTGATCGGCTACTACCTCTCGGTCGCGGTCGTCTACTGACCCGGGCTCATAGAGGTAACAACAGCTCGCATGCAATGCTCGGGAGGTGGCGTGGACGCAAGCGATCTACTACCGCGACCAGAGCGGCGGTGAACCGGTCGATGAGTTCATCGAGGGGCTCCTTCCCAAGCGGGCAGCGAAGGTCGATGCCTACGTCGACGAGCACCTGAACGGGCAGAAGGCGGGCGCACCGCCGCCGGAGTTTCCCGTCAGCTCGCAGATAGAGGGCGAGCTACGCGAGCTGAGGGTCCGCTTTGGGAACACGCGCTACCGGATCCTCTACCAGCGGTCGGGCAACTTGATCGTTCTCCTGCACGCCTTCGAGAAGAACGCCGGCGCGGTGCCCGCCGCCGACAAGGAGCTGGCGAAGAAACGGATGGGCGACTTCAAGCGACGCATGAACACGGAGCCGCGCAAGCCACCGCGCGCCGCAGGTAGGGACGCTCCCACGACCCGGCGCTGACAGTTGACTTATTTATCTATATAGATAAAGATCTCAACATGAGCAAGAGCGAGAAACACGGTGTCGGTCCCAAGGGGCGGCCCACTGCGGCCGCTGCGCACGACCGGGGCCAGCGCGGCGCGGGCTACCGGGAAGCCCGGGACGAATATGCCGCTATCAGCGAGCTGCGCAAGCGAAACTGGGTCGCGGCTCACATTCGCGAGCGGCGCTACGAGCTCGACCTCACGCAGAAAGAGGTGGCCGAGCAGGCGGGAACCTCGCATTCCTTCATCTCCAAAGTGGAGGGCGGCGACCACATCCCGACGATTCCCGTGCTGAGGCGGATCCTGGCCGTTCTCGACGAGGAGCTGCTGATCGGAATCGAACGCCGGGTTCCAGACGAGGAGCCCGAGCGCGAGGTCGCCCCGGCGCCGGAGCCGGCTGCGGCCTGAGCAGCTGCGCGAGCCGGCCCGCCCCCTCCGTATTCTCTATCGGGCATGAAGAAGGTCCTCATACTCGGGTCGACCGGGTCCATCGGAACGCAGGCGCTCGACGTGATCGGGCGCTCGGGCGAGCTGCAGGCCGTGGGGCTGGCAGCGGGGTCGGGCTGGGAGACGGTCGTGGAGCAGGCGCGGGAGCACGGGGTGCCGGCGATCGCCTTGGCCGACGAGGACGCGGCGGAGCGCGCTCGAGGGAGCTGGAGCGGGCGGGTCCTCTCCGGCGAGGAGGGGGTGCGGGAGCTGATCATCTCCTCCGGGGCGGATCTGGTCCTCAACGGGATCGTCGGCGCGGCCGGGCTCGGCTCGACTGTCGTCGCGCTCAGCGAGGGGATCGACGTCGCCCTCGCCAACAAGGAGAGCCTGGTGCTGGGCGGCGAGCTGGTGATGGCGCTGGCCGAGGCGACGGGGGCGAAGCTGCTGCCGGTCGACTCCGAGCACTCGGCGCTCTTCCAGCTGATCGGCGGCGAGGCGCCGGGAACGGTCGAGCGGCTGGTATTGACGGCCTCCGGCGGGCCCTTCCGCGGTCGCGACGACCTCGCCGGGGTCAGCGTCGCCGATGCGCTCGCGCACCCGACCTGGCGGATGGGCGGGCGGATCACGATCGACTCGGCGACGCTGATGAACAAGGGCTTCGAGGCGATCGAGGCGCACCACCTCTTCGGCGTCCCCTACGAGCGGATCGACGTCGTCGTCCACCCGCAGTCGCTGGTCCACTCGCTGATCCACCTCGTCGACGGCTCCTCGCTCGCGCACCTCGGCTATCCCGACATGCGGGTGCCGATCTCCTACGCCCTGCACCACCCCGAGCGCGCCGACGTCGACGTGCCGCAGCTCGACCTCGCCGCCGCCGGGTCGCTGACCTTCGAGGAGCCGGATCTGGAGACCTTCGCCTGCCTGCGGCTGGCGCTGGAGGCGGGCGAGGCGGGAGGGACCGCGCCCTGCGTCCTCAACGCCGCCGACGAGGTCGCCGTCGCCGCCTTCCTCGCGGAGCGGATCCCGTTCACCGGCATCCCGGCTGTGATCGAGCGGGTGCTGGAGGAGATGCCGGCCCGTCCCGTCGGCCACTTCGACGATCTCTTCGCCGCCGACGCCGAGGCGCGCGAGCGCAGCGAGGAGCAGGTCCGGGGGTTGACGCCCGCATGAGCTGGTTCTGGGTCTTCGTCGGCTTCTGCCTGCTGATCGTCCTCCACGAGGCGGGGCACTTCTTTGCCGCCAAGGCGACGGGGATGCGGGTCGAGCGTTTCTTCCTCTTCTTCGGGCCGACGATCTGGTCGTTCAAACGCGGCGAGACCGAGTACGGGGTGAAATCGATCCCGCTCGGCGGCTACGTGAAAATCACCGGCATGAACCCGGAGGAGGACGTGCCTCCGGAGGTCGCCCACCGCTCTTACTACCGACAGGACGTCTGGAAGCGGATCGTCGTCGTCGCGGCCGGCCCGGCGGTCAACATCGTCCTCGCCTTCGCGATCCTCTTCGGCGTCTACTGGGTCAACGGGCAGCAGGAGATCACGCAGACGGTCGGCGAGGTGAGGTCCGGCAGCCCGGCGGCGAAGGTGCTGCAGCCCGGCGACGAGATCGTCGCGATCGACGGCAGGCGCTTCCCCGGCCTCAGCGCCGAAGAGCGGCTGGTCCGCTTCAGCAAAGTCGTCGGCTCGCACAAGTGCGAGGGCAGGCAGGTTGACGGCTGCGCCGCCGCGACCCCGGTGCGGCTCGAGGTGCGGCGCGACGGCAGGCTCGAGGCGTTCTCGGTCCGGCCGCGCTACGACGAGGAGGCCAAACGCGCCCTGATCGGCTTCTCCTACGGGACCAAGACGATCGAGATCGGACCGGCCGCGGCCGCCTCGGAAGCCGGCGACGCGGTCTGGTCGGTGGCGACCGGCACCTTCCACGTCTTCACCCATCTCTTCGAAAAGGAGCAGCGCGAGCAGGTCTCCGGCGTTGTCGGGATCAGCGACGTCGGCCACCAGGTGATCGAAAAAGGCCTCGAACGCGCCCTGCTCCTGCTCGCCTTCGTCAGCCTCTCGCTGGGGTTGGTCAACCTGCTGCCGATCCTGCCCCTCGACGGCGGCCACATCTTCTGGAGCCTGGTCGAGAAAGTGCGCGGCCGCCCGGTCTCCCTGCGGGTGATGGAGAAAGCGACGGCGATCGGCATCGCCCTGGTTCTGATGCTCTTCTTCCTCGGCCTTTCCAACGACATCGGCCGAATCACCGGTGAGGGATTCGAGGTCCGCTAGCCGGCCCGGCCGGCGGGCTCAATAAGCTTCGTACATGGCCTCCAAACGGCAGATATTCGTCGGCAGCGTGCCGATCGGCGGTGGCGCGCCGGTCGCGGTGCAGACGATGACCAAGACCGAGACTGCCAACCTGGCGGCGACGATGGAGCAGATCCGCAAGGTCGCGGACGCGGGGGCGGACCTGGTCCGCTGCGCGGTGCCGCGCGAGCGGGACGCGGAGGCGCTGAAGACGATCGTGCGGGAATCGCCGATCCCGGTGATCGCCGACATCCACTTCAACCACACTCTGGCGCTGAAAGCGATCGACGCCGGCGCCCACTGCATCCGCCTCAACCCGGGCAACATCGGCGGCCGCGACAAAGTCGCCGAGGTGGCCGCGAAGGCCAACGCCGCCGGGGTGCCGATGCGGATCGGGGTCAACTCCGGCTCGCTGCCCAAGCACCTGCACGCGCTCGAGCGCGAATCGCCGGTCGAGGCGCTGGTCGCCGCCGCGATCGAGTTCGTCGAGCTGATGGAGGGCCTCGACTTCGAGAACTTCAAGGTCTCGATCAAGTCGACCAACGTGCCCTACACGATCGCCGCCAACCGGCTGCTGTCGCAGAAGATCCCGTACCCGCTGCACCTCGGCATCACCGAGGCCGGCACGAAGTGGTCGGGATCGCTGAAGTCGGCCGTCGGCCTCGGAACGCTGCTCGCCGACGGCATCGGCGACACCATCCGCATCTCGCTGTCGACCTTCCATGCCGAGGAGGAGGTGAAGGTCGCCTGGGAGATCCTCAAGGCGCTGCAGCTGCGTGAGCGCGGGCCGGTCCTGATCGCCTGCCCGACCTGCGGCCGCCTCCAGTTCGACATGGACTCGGTCGTGGCGGAAATCGAGCAGCGGCTCGAAGGCTACGAGGAGCCGGTCGAGGTCGCCGTCCTCGGCTGCGCGGTCAACGGCATCGGCGAGGCCAGCCACGCCGACTTCGGGATCGCCGGCGCCAAGAACGAGGGCCTGATCTTCGCCGGCGGCAAACCGCTGCGCAAGGTCCCGCAGGAGACCCTCGTCGACACCCTCTTCGAAGAGATCGACAAGTCCCTCGACCGCGGCGGCAAGGTCGAGTTCGACGAGGCCGAGTCCCGCGAGGGCGCCGAGTGGGTCGCCAACATCGAGCAGGAAAACGCCGGCGACCTCACCCCCGAGAAGATCGCCGCGATGGAGAAGGAAGCCGTCGAACGCGGCGAGTCCGACCGCGTCCTCCTCGACGAGGAGTCCTCACCGACCGCAGGCCGCCGCTTCACCCGCGCTTAGGCCGGAAAGCGCCGTTCGTTCTCTTCGTCGATCGCCGCCAACATGCGGCCGGCGATGCCGTTGCGATCACGCCATACCGTCCTGTCGTCCGCGCTCACGTCTTCGTCCCACGGAAGACCGAGGCCCAGGCGCTTGGCGATGCGCTTGATCGGAGTCGTCACAGCGGAGGCGATGTTCCGAGGGGTGCCGAGGCTGAGGTACCGGGCCATCGTCAACGAGTCGACGGAGCCGTCGACGTCGAGCTTGGCGAAGAAGTCCCGGGAGCGATGGAGAGAGTTGACCCCGAGCTCTCGCGCGAGAGCCCGACATTGCTCGGCATCGTAAGCGGAGGGATGCTTCAGGTTTTCTTCTCCCCTCAGCACTTCAGCGACGTAGGGGGCGAGCCAACGGGCGAATTCGCGGCCGAACTGCTCGCTTGGAAAGGCGGCCGAGGCCATAGACAGCTCCTTTAGTGGTGTGAATCGTGCGCTCCGCATGAGAGTAGCACCAGCGAGTCCGCG
>DASZDI010000105.1:0-4918 GCA_035942135.1 Solirubrobacterales bacterium
GCTGGCGGCCGGGGAGGGCCTCGGCCCGGACCCGGTCGAGTCGCCGGAGAAGGTCCTGGTCGAGTTCGTCTCCGCAAACCCGACCGGGCCGATCCACGTCGGCACCGGCCGCCACGCCGCCTACGGCGACTCGCTGGTGCGGCTGCTGGAGGCGGCCGGGCACGAGGTCCGGCGCGAGTACTACGTCAACGACGGGGGCAGCCAGATCGGCCGCTTCGCCGACTCGATCGCGGCCAGGATGGTCGGTGAGGAGCCCCCCGAGGACGGCTACGCGGGCGAGTACGTGACCGAGATCGCCGAGCGGCTGCGGGGCGAAGGGGTCGATCCCGCCGACCGGGAGGCGCTGGAAGCGCGCGGCATAGAGCTGGTCCTGGAGGGCGTGCGCCACACGCTCGAGCGCTTCCAGGTCCGCTTCGACAACTTCTTCTCCGAGCGCAGCCTCTACGCCGAGGGCGAGGTCGAGGCCGCCCTCGGCGAGCTGGAGAAGGGCGGCCACACCTACCGCAGCGAAGACGCGCTCTGGCTGCGCACGACCGCCTTCGGCGACGACAAGGACCGGGTCCTGGTCCGCTCCAACGGCGAGGCCACCTACCTGACCCCGGACATCGCCTACCACTGGGACAAGCTGCAGCGCGGCTTCGACCGCCTCGTCGACGTCCTCGGCGCCGACCACCACGGCTACGTGGCGCGGATCCGCGCCTCGATCGAGGCCCTCGGCGCCGACCCCTCGCGCTTCGAGGCGCTGATCATGAGCCTCGTCCACATCGTCGAAGGCGGCGAGCGGGCGCAGATGTCGAAGCGCAAAGGGGACTTCGTCACCCTCGACGAACTGCTCGACGACATCGGCGTCGACGCGACCCGCTGGTTCATGCTCTGGCGCAGCCACGAGACCACCGTCGACCTCGACCTCCAGCTCGCCCGCAGCCAGTCGAGCGAGAACCCGGTCTACTACGTGCAGTACGCGCACGCCCGGATCGCCAGCATTCTCCGCAAAGCCGGCGAGGGAGCTGTGCCTGCAGCCCTTGGCGAGACCGGGGACAGGCCGCCGCTGGAGGAGAGCGAGAAGGTCCTCGTCAAGCGCCTGCTCGAGTTTCCCGAGGAGGTGCGGACGGCCGCCGCGCGCCGGGCGCCGCACCGGATCTGCGCCTACTCGACCGCGGTCGCGGCCGACTTCCACGCCTTCTACCGCGACTGCCAGGTGGTCGGCGCCGAGGGCGAGGGGGTTGAAGCCTCGCGGCTGGCGCTGTGCCTGGCGACGAAGCGGACGATCGCCGCGGCGCTGGGCCTGCTGGGCATCTCCGCTCCCGAGCGGATGTGATGCTGGGGCGCCGAGCGAGGCTGCCCGTCCTGGCGGAGATCTCCGCTCCGCCGGAGGGGACGCGGGCGTGGTCGCTGCGAAGGACCGACTTCGCGAGCCTGGAGAAGGCGCTGTCGCGGCTGGCGGACCGCAAGGTGGTGCTGGTCAGCGGCGACAGGGAAGCGGCGCCGGTCGCGGCGATCGCCCTGGCGGCGGCCGCCGCGGCCTCCGGGGCGCGCACGATCCTGGTCGAGTGCGACCTCGCCCAGCCGCGCCTCGCCGCCCACGTCGGCCTCGCCGCGGCGCCCGGGCTGCACGAGTACCTGCGCTGGGAGGCGGAGCCCGGGGACGTGCTGCAGCCGGTGGCGCTCGGCGGCTCCGCGGCGACGGGGGCGACCGAGCCGCTCGTCTGCGTCTGCGGCGGCCGCCCGGCGACCAAGGCGGAGACCCTGCTCGGCCTGCAGAGCTTCTCCCACATGGTCGAGAAGCTGCGCGGGGCCTACGACCTCGTGCTGCTCGGCGGCGCCTCGGTGGCGACCGAACCCGGGCCTTGCCTTGCCGCCGCGCGCCACGCCGACGCGGTGCTCGGAGGGCTGTCGGCGTCTGAGGCGAGCGGCCGCGCCGGGCGCACGGTCAAGGCCGCGATCCGGCAGCTGTCCGTCCCGGCGCTGGGCGTGATTGCGGTTGCGAGCTGAAGTCACTGCGCCTTTTGGTCGCTATACGACTAAAAGGCGCACCGCTGTGAGCTAGAGGTCGTAGCGGGCGAGGTCGGCGTCGAGCCGCTCGGAGTCCGCGCCGGTAGGGCCGCCGGGCCGGTTCCCTCCCGAGGGGCGATCCTGGTCGCCCGCCCGTCGCCAGCGCACCACCCCGACTGCCAGCGCCACCGCGGCGAGGAGGAAGGCGACGATCGGGACCAGGTAGGCGGAGAGGTTGAAGCCCGAGCCCTCGGGCAGCGCCAGCACCTCCTCGCCGTACTCGGCGACCAGCGCGTCCTTGATCTGCTCCTTGCTCCTGCCTTCGTCGATGAGTCGGGAGATGAAGGCTTTCTGGCGCTGGGCCTGGGGCGCTTCGGCCAGCTGCAGCAGGGTGCCGCAGACGGGGCACATCACTTCCTCTTCGAGCTGGGTCAGCGAGGGGCGCGGCTCGGCGGCGAAGGCCGCGGGGGTGAGCGAGGCGAGCGAGAGCAGGGCGAGGACGGCGAGGACCGCCGCCCCCGGCCGCGCCCTCACGAGCTGCCGCCGGGCAGCAGCGGCGCCACCGTCTCGCGCAGCTGCTCCTCGGTGATGGGGCCGCGGACGAGCAGGCGCACCTTCCCCGCGGGGTCAACCAGGAAGTTCTCCGGCACGCCGGTGGTGCCGTAGTCACGGGCGGCGGCGCCGTCGCCGTCGCGCAGCTGGGGATAGGTGAGGCCGTATTCCTCGACGAAGGCGCGCCCGTCGCCGGTCAGGTCGCGGCTGTCGATCCCGAGCACGGTGAACTTCGGCCCCCCGTGCTGCCGCTGGAACCGCTCCAGCGCCGGCGCCTCCTCGCGACAGGGGATGCACCAGGAGGCCCAGAAGTTGACCAGCACCCAGCGCCCTCTGTAATCGGCCAGAGAACCGGTGCCGCCGCCTTCGAGGCGGGGGAGGACCGGCTCCGGCGCCGGGTCTCCCAGGGCGATCCCGGAGGACCCCTTGCTGACCAGCCCGAAGACGAGCAGGCCGACGACGGCCAGCACCGCCAGGACTGCGATGGAAGAGCGAACGCCCACGGACGCCCTAGATTAGATCCAGCGGCCTCCCGGCGGCCCTGCCACTACGTAGAATCAAGAGCACGCGGACGTAGCTCAGTTGGTAGAGCGCAAGCTTCCCAAGCTTGAGGTCGCGGGTTCGACCCCCGTCGTCCGCTCTGAAGGGAAGGGCCTCAGCCTCAACCTGAGGTAGAGGCTGGTGTGCGGGAGCCTCGGCGTTACGCCGCCGCCGAGAAGTGCTCCCGCTCCGCGACCGGCTCCGCGGCGTGCTTGCCGTTGCCGTTCGTCCGCTCGGAGAGCGGCAGGCGGTAGAAGTGCTCCGTGGCGCCGCGCACCTGGCGCTCCCGCACCAGTTCGATCAGGCCGGACTTGGCCAGCTCGGTAACGTGGTAGTTGGTGTTGCTGAGGGGAATCTGCAGCTCACGGCTGAGGTCGCTGGGGGAGAGGACCCGGCCGCCGTCGATGCCGAGGATTTCGAGGATGGAGACGCGGAGAGGGTGCGCGGTGGCGCGTGCTAGGCGCTCCCAGTTAACTGGTACCGCGCCGTTTGCAGAGTGACCGTTGTGGGAATGTCCGTTCTGGGTTGGCATAGGAGCGAGATTACCAAAAATTGTTGACGTATGTCATTAATTTTAGGTAGGCTCGTCTTGTTAAAGACGTTTCTCTCGGGAGGAGAAATCTAGATATGGGTCGATTTGCAGGCAGGTTGCTACTTCTTTGTCTCGTGGCGATGTCGTTCGCCGCTTCCACCGCCGTTGCGGGCGGCACGGAAGAAGTGATCGCGCCCAGCGACCCGCAGAACCCCCAGGTCGACTCCGGCTGGCAGGCCGGGACCTGCAAAGCCGAACCTGCCGACGGCCCGGAGTACGAGACCTGCTCGGTGGCGACGCCGGATCAGTTCTTCGAACAAGCCGCCGGGCACCCGAACCACGGCTTCACCCAGTTCATCGTCAAACACAGCGAAGGGACGCTGGGGCCAAAACCGGAAGCGGAAATCGCCCGGATCCGGGTCGACCTGCCGGTCGGCCTCAACGTCAACCCGGGCGCGACCGAGCGCTGCCCGCTCGACACCTTCAAAGCCAACCCGGCCTCTTGCCCGCCTGAATCGAAAGTCGGAGTTAGCTACGTCACCGCCGCCGACCCGCTGTTCGGCGGGTCTTTGCCCCTCCAGGCCGACGTCTACAACGTCGTCCCGGTCGAAGGCGAGACGGCGCGGTTCGGGCTCGAACTCGCCGAGAACGAGATCTACCTCGAGGGAGACGCCGACTGGGCCGGCAACTACCACGAGGGCTTCACGATCGAGGTGCCCGCCGCGATCCCGCAGGAGCTGGCCGAGTTGCTGCTCACCGACAGCGGGGCGATCCTGAAAAACCGGCTCGTCTTCAACGGCCGCGCCGGCGACGGCACCTTCATCACCACCCCCAGCACCTGCCTCGGCGAAGCCTTCAAAGAATCGGGCAGCGTCTACTCGACCCTGCTGCGGGCCGCTTCCTACGAGCAGCTCGAAAACAAACCGCCTTATGAGGACTACGTCTGGCCGCAGAGCGCCGAACCGCCGCTCGAGTCGCCGATCCCGCCCAAAACGTCGCCGAAAGAATGCGACTCGATCCCCTACGACCCCGCGCTGGCCCTCGACCCCGGGACCGCGCAGACCAACTCGCCCGCCGGGGTGACGGTCGACATCGACATCCCGCACCTGACGCCCGACTACATAGCGAAAGAAGACGAACAGCAGACCTCGACGACGAAAGAATCGAAGGTGACGCTGCCGCTGGGGATGGGCCTCAACCCGTCCGCCGCCAACGGCCTGCAGGTCTGCACCGACGCCGAGTTCGGCAAGGGGACCCGCAACCCGGTCGCCTGTCCGGCCGCCTCGCGGATCGGCACGGCGA
>DASZDI010000106.1:0-11674 GCA_035942135.1 Solirubrobacterales bacterium
GGCTGGATCTACGCCGGCGCGGTGATGGCGGCCTGGGGCTGGTGGGAGCGCCGGCGCGGCCTAGAGCGCGCGGGGCCCGCCGCCGCCGACCCGCTCGAGGTGGAGCCGGCGCCTCAGCTTGACCGGGGCTGAACGGCCGGAGTCCTCGAGCGCGAATCGGACCCGGAACGACCTGTCGCCCCGGCGGCGGTGGGCGGCGACGATCGCGCGGGCGGCCTCGGTGGGCCTCAGCTTCAGTCGCGTGGTGCCGCTGGGGATCGAGTAGGAGCCGCGCGCCAGGGTCCGCCGCCCCACGGCCAGCGAGAGGCGGCCTTTGCAGAGGTCGCCGCCGGCGCAGTCGAGGCGGAGGCGCAGCGCCCCGCGGCGGTCGACGGTCATCCGACCGCGCGCCAGGCCCGCGGCTCCCAGCCGCACGGCCGGGCCGACGCCGGGGCCGTTGCCCGCGGCTCCGCTGCCCGCGTTGTTGCTGCCTCCCATGCCGCCGTCCTGCCGGACGACTTCGTTCTCGTAGCCCGCGGCGGGCTCGTACCCGGGCGGGAGGATCTTCGGCGCCGGGGCTTTCACCGCGCCGCCAAGGGAGCCGGGCTGCTCGCGCACCGGCAGCCGCAGCTCGAGGTCGGAGACGGTGATCGGCAACTGCTGGTTCGAGGGCCGCGCGTAGGGCGCGTCGGAGGGCAGCAGCTCCAGCTTCACCTCGTGGCCGGGGGCGAAGCGGTAGCCCTGCGGGTGCAGCTGGAAGACGAGCCGGCCGTCGACTTTGCCGGGGCGGAGCAGCCCGCGGGCGACGAGCGACTCGGTGCTGTCGTCCGCGGAGACGTCGAGGAGGCGGGCGGCGAGCGCGGAGTCGGCGTTGGCCGTGGCGATGTCGGCGACGATCGTCGGCGAGCCGATCAGCGTGAAGCCGTCGCCCGGGACCTCCAGCCGGTAGTTGGCGGTGCCGACCTGATCGGCGGCGGAGGCGGTGGCGCAGGCGTCTTTTTCGACGACCGGGTCGAACGTTTTGCCGATGTTCGGGTCGCCCGACCCCGGCACGATCGTCTGCGCCGCGGCGGCGCCGAAGCGGACCTCGCCCGGCGCCAGCTCTCGCCAGGAGGCGGCTTCGTAGGGGCCTTCCGAGGGGCCTTCGGCCGGGCCGGTGCAGGTCGTCGTCAACGCCGTCGCGCTGGGCTGCGGCGCCGGGCCCTCGCCCTTCAGGTAGTGGTCGAACCAGGCGTTCAGCCGGGCCAGGAAGAGCGCCTGGTCGGCCGGCTTGGTCTGGCTGCGGTAGTGACCGTCGTCCATCAGGAAGAGCGAGATCGGGTCGCCGGGGTACTCGGTGCGGGTGCGGTTGTAGAAGCGGACCGCCTCGTCGACCGGGAAGAGGTCGTCGTTCCAGCCGCTCTGGATCAGCAACGGCGCCGGTGGCTGGGAGTGGTCGATGTAGTAGGAGGAGTGGTGGCCGGTGATCTCCTCGACGATCGAGTTCGCCAGCGGGTTCGAGTCGTAGGGCTCGCCGGCGTTGATCAGCGCGTACCAGGCGGTCAGGTCCGCGTCGGGGTCGGTGCCGGGGGGCGCGTAGTTGCTCGTCGCCGCCCCGAGGTCGTACAGCGCGGCGACGTAGGAGGCCTTCTCGACCCCGATCGGGGCGTTCCCGTTCGGGCCGCGGTAGGGAGCGTCGGCGACGTAGTCGAGGGTGCGCCCGTTCGGCATCAGCGAGTAGGCGAGGTCGCTCCACGGCCACTGCGGCGCCGCCGCCGCCAGTTCCATCGGGAGGCCTTTCTCCGGGCTCGTCCAGGGGACCAGCGAGTCGTCCTCGAGCATCGTCCGGTTGCGCAGCGCCGCCAGCGCCATCGAGAGCCCGCCGCCGTAGGAGACGCCGGTGGCGCCGATCTTCTTCGGCTCGGCGACCCCTTCGTCGGCGAGGGCCCCGATCAGGTGCTGGGCGTCGCGGACTTCGATGCGGGTGTCCATCAGGTGGTTGTGGCCCTCGGCGCAGGCGAGCGGTTCGGAGATGCGGTCGGGGTCCTGGCCGCCGCAGGAGTCGCCCCAGCCGCGGTCGCTCATGCTGAAGACGACGTAGCCGTCTTCCGCCCAGTCCTGGACCCGGGGGTCCTCGAGGCCGATCTTTTTGCCGCCCCAGCCGTGGAAGAGGCCGATCACGGGATAGGGCCCGTCGACGCCCACGCCGGGCTGCGGCGGCAGGACCACGTTGACGTCGATCTGGGTCACCCCGTCCCAGGTGACCGTCTCGCCGCCGCAGAGGCGGACGTTGCCGTCGCTCGGCTGCGCCGCGCAGCTGACGTCGCCGTCGTAGAGAGTCGGGAAGGCGGCGCGGGCCGAGGGCGCCACGGCCAGGGCGAGGATCAGCGCAGCCGCAGCCGCGCTCAGCACCCACCGCACTCTCTCGATGCCCACTCAGCCCCTCCTCGGAAGACGAAGACGGGGTGTCCATACCCGGGGAGCGGATAGTGGAACCCGAGACGCGCTTCTAGCCCAGAACGTGCGACAGACTGAAGGCGAACATCGTCAATGCCCCGGCGATCTTTCCGAAGGTCAGGGCAACATCGCACCGGCGGCGCCACCGCCGGTCCCGGAGCTCTTCCCGCTGGTTCTCCAGCAGGAAGTCCCGAGGTGCCGAGATTTCAGACGTTCTCAGCATGATTAGGCGGAGTTGGATTTCCCAATCTTGTCGGCGAGGTACTTGCGGCCCACAGGGCTGATCTCCCAAACGCCACGACGAGAGGAGTCGCTTAAAAGTCCCCGTTCCTTCATACGCAGGCGCGCGAACCTGGCGCGGTTGCGCCAACGCACTTCTCCGGAGATAAGACGTAGCCGATCGCCCTCCGTCAGATCGGCGCTCATCCGCTCCTCAAGTGCGTCGATGACGTCATTAGAAGGAGCGGCCCCCCCCGATTCCTCCAAGACTTCGAGAATGGGAACCCAGTAGGCCTGGACGGGAAGCACGGACCCAGGGGCTGCTCTTGAAGGTCTGGCGCCAGCTTCGTTCGCGGGGGCAGAGGGGTCAGCCTCCCAGTCGCCTCCCGCGGATTGGTCAAGCAGCCGCAGGATCACGTCTTCCGGCTGATCCTCAAAGGATCTCACCTGCTGGAGCAGGCGGTCATAAGTCGAATCTGCAAGAAATATCTTTTTCATGTTTCAAATCTATCAAATATTGAATGTAAACAAATGTTGAGACAAGTACTTGAATCCGCCAAGGGGGCGATGATGGAGGAAGTTCGGGGTGGCAGCTTGGGGGTGACCTCGATGTGGCGATCGGCGCGGCGCGAGATCTTTGCTTCCGTCCCGATCACGACCGAAAGGAACACCTAGAGATGAATCCGCTCGCCTACTCCCGCCGCAACCTCGTCGCCTACGTGGCGCTGTTCGCGGCGCTGGGGACCGGCACCGCTTTCGCCGCCGAGAAGATCACCGGCAAGGACATCGCCCTCAACGCGGTCAGGTCGAAGCACCTTAAGAACGGCCAAGTCCGCGGCGCCGACCTGGCCGCGAACGCGGTCACCGGCGATAAGGTCGCCGACGGCTCGCTGGGCGGCGCCGACGTCGCCGACAACTCCCTGACCGGCGCCGACGTCGACGAGTCGACCCTCCAACTGTCCGCTCCTCCGACCCCGCCCGCGCCTGACCTCAGCGGCTACGCCGAAGTCGTCGCCGACGGCTTCATCGCCGGCGCCGGCCCGCTCAGCACGGCCGACCGCTGCAACAGCGTCAGCACTCCCGCCCCCGGCGTCCAGTTCAACGACCAGGTGGTGATCGCGCCGACGGCCCTCTACGAGGACGTGGTTTTCACCGCCACCGTCAACGCCGACACCGTCGCCTACATCGCCTGCTACACCGGGCCGACCGGCATCAACCTCGGCGGCGACGTCCAGTTCATGGTCCTCCGCGCGCAGCCGTAAGGAGCTCCGAACGTACTTCTTCCCGGTATGCGGGAAGAAGTACGTCCGCCTCAGGCGAGGCGGCGGGAGAAGGTCTTTTCGAGGGCTTTCCTGCCGTCCTCGCCGGGCACGGTCTTGTCGAGTCGCAGCGAGGCGGTGCGCTTGTCGATGTGCAGGCTCGCCACCTGGTTGTCGAAGTGGGGGCCCTCCAGGGTGCGCCAGCGGATCCCCGGGTCGGGGGCGCCGCCGAGGCGGGCTAGCGCCCGGGCGAAGAGATTGAGCGGCCGGCCGAAGCCCCAGCGCACCACCCGCCGCTCTTTTTCGTCGAGCGGGTTGCGGTAGGGCGAGCAGACCGCCTGGTAGACGGGCGCGCGCTCGGCCGAGCCGCCGTTCGCCGAGCTCGGGTAGGCGACCTCGCAGAGGTAGGCATGGTGGACGTCGCCGGAGAGGACGACGACCGAGGCCGGCGGCTTGCCGCGCTCGCCGGTGGCGACCTCGTGCAGGAGGTCGCGCAGTTTCCCGAACGACTCCTGGAAGGCGGGCCAGTGGTCGAAGTCGACCTCGCGGCGGATCTTCTCGCTGGCCCACGACCCGAGCGGCCCCCAGGCCCCTTTGCAGAGCTCCTCGTTCCAGGCCTCGAGCCGGTCGAAGGCGGGGGAGAGGAGCCAGGGGACGGTGCTGCAGATCAGCAGGTGGTCGAAGTCGCCGTTGGCCTTCTCGACGATCCATTCCCACTCTTCGTCGTCGACCATCGCCCGGCGGCCCTCCTCCAGGACCCGGCCGGCGCGGGCGTCGATGAAGATCGCCCGGGTGCGGCCGAAGTCGCGGCAGAAGCTCCAGCGGGTGCCCGAGCCGGTCGACTGGATCCGGTGCGCCCAGGCGAAGATCACTTCCTCGCCCTTCTGGTTGCCGCGGATCCGCTGGTAGAGCTCGTTCTCGGAGAGCTCGCGGGGGGAGAGGTTGCCGAGGTGCTGGTAGATCCAGTAGCTGGAGATGCAGCCGACCGCGCGCCGGTGCCACCACGACTTCTGCTGCGCCTCCAGCAGCCAGCTGCGGGAGATGTTCCAGTCGTCGCTCATGTCGTGGTCGTCCCACAGCATCGAGACCGAGACGTTGGAGAAGAGCCAGCGGATCTGCGGGTCCTCCCAGCTCTCCTGGTAGAGCCAGGTGTACTCCTCGAAGTCGGTCACCTCGTCGTAGGGCTCGCTGTCGGTGCCGCGGCGGTCCTTGATCTTTTTGCGCGTCTTCGGCGCCCCCTCGTCGACGTAGACCTGGTCGCCGAGCAGGAAGAGCTGGTCGGGCCACTCGTCGCGGTCGCCCTCGATCATCTGCAGGGCGAGGACCCAGAGCGCGTCGAACTCGTGGCCCTCTTCGTGCTCGTCTTTCGGTTCGTCGAAGGGCGGCTCGTGCGGGACCGCGACGCGGCAGGAGCCGAAGTAGACGTCGAGCGACTTGTCGGCGTCGATCGTGCGGATCGCGCTGGGGGGGAGGTCGGAGCCGGGCTCGGGCCAGCGGACGACGCCGTCGAGCTTGACCTCGTACTCGTAGCGGCAGGCGGGCGCGAGCCCGCCGACGCAGACCAGCGCGTAGTGGTGGCTCTCGACCCGGAAGGTGTGCTCGCGGTGGCCGAGGATCTCGACCTCGCAGGCCTCGCTGGTCTCGACCCAGACCGTCGCCTCGGTGTCGGAGACGTGCCGCAGCACGGGGCCCAGGACAATCTCGCTCATGGTCGTCTGATCGGTCACCGGCGGCTCACTCTAGTGAGGAAGGGACGCCGGTCCCACGGGCCACTAGATCCGCCCCAGCAGCAGGAGGACGAGGAGGATCAGCGCGATCAGCCCGAGGACCCCTCCCGCCACCGCGACCTTTGCCAGCACCAGCACGATCGCGACGATCACGAGTAGTGCAATCAGCGCTCCGACCATCTGAATCCCCTCCTCCTGTCAGTGCGGCCAGGGCCGCCCCGCAATGGATTGGTTTTCCTAACAAAACGAAGGGGGAATAGATCCGTCAGGGCTTTGTAAGAAAGCGCTGACAGGTGCGGGCAACGATTCGTTTAGGGGGTGATCGGAAGATCGCAAGCCCTGACCCTCGAACGGATTGGCCCGTAATGGGAAGATCAGCAGATGAGCGAAGCAGCAGTCGCAGCGGGATTCACCGGGTTGCTCTCGGACGACCGCTTGACCCGCCGCGCGATCGGCGGGGACGAACGCGCCTTCGCGGCGATCTTCCGGCGCTATCACCAGCCGCTCTACCGCTTCTGCTTGGCGATCGTGGGCAATGCCGAGGACGCTCAGGACGCGCTGCAGAACACGATGATCAAGGTGCTGCGGGCGCTGCCGGGCGAGGAGCGGCGGATCGAGCTGAAGCCGTGGCTCTACCGAATCGCCCACAACGAGTCGATCGACCTCCTGCGACGGCGGCGGGAGACGCGGGAGCTGGCCGCCGAGCAGCCGGCGCCGGGCTATGGGCTGGCCGAGGACGCGGCGACGCGGGAACGGCTGCGACGGCTGATCGCCGACCTCAAGGAACTCCCCGACCGTCAGCGCGAGGTAGTGGTGATGCGGGAGCTGGCGGGCCTCGACTTCGACGAGATCGGCACCGCGCTCGACACCTCCGGGGCGGTCGCGCGGCAGGCTCTCTACGAGGCGCGGCAGAGCCTGCGGCAGATGGAAGAGGGGCGTGAGATGAGCTGCGAGACGGTGACCAAAGCGCTCTCCGACGGCGACGGCCGGGTGACCCGGCGCCGCGACGTCCGCGCCCACCTGCGCTCCTGCGCCGGCTGCCGCAGCTTCCGCGACGAAATCCAGGGGCGCCGACGAGACCTGGCGGCGCTCTCGCCGCTGCCGGCGGTGGCGGCGGCCGGGATGCTGCAGGGCCTGATCGGCGGCTCGCAGGCCGCGGTCGGGAGCGGCGGGCTGGCGGCCCTGCTCGGCGGCGGCGCGGCGAAATCGATCGGCGTCTCCGCGGCGGCGAAAGGGGCAGCGACGGTCGCGGCGGTGGCCGCGATCGGGGTCACCGCCGCCGATCGCACCGGCGTCATCCACGTCCCGCTGCCCGGCTCCGGCGCCAAGTCGAGCGAGTCGGCGCCGCTCAACCCGGGCGCGCCCCACGAGCACGGCGGCCCGGCCCATGGCCTCGGAGGCGCCGGGATCGCCCCTGGCAAGCCCGCGGCCTCCGCCGGCGCCAAGGCCGGAAAGGGCGCCCCGCCGGCCTCGCCCTCGGCGAACGGCAAGGGCCTCGACCACGCCGCGCCGCAGGCGGGCTCGAAGGCGCAGGGGCCGACCGCTCCCGCGCACGGGCGCGGCCACGAGAAGCAGCACCCCGCCGCCGCCACCCGCGGCCAGGAGACCGCCGAGGCCCACAAACCCCCGCCGCACGTCCCCCCGCAGGAAGTGAGCGGCGGCAAAGGTGGCGGCCAGGAAGCGGTGCCTCCCACGCCTCCTCCCCATCCGACCGCTCCCTCGATCCCCGGCGAGCCGAAGAAGAGCCCCCCGACCTCGGTCAGCCCGCCGCAGGGCCAGCCCACGGAACCGCCTTCGCCGGTCTCGGCGCCGGCGCCGCCCCAGTCTCAGCCCCAACCCCAGCCGCCGGCGGCGAAACCGACCGGCTCCGGCCCCCCGGCCGCGCCGGGGAGCGAGGCGGCGGATAAAGGGAAAGGCCCCTGAGGCCCCGGCCGGTCGCCCGGCGCGACCGGCCCCTTGACGAATCGCCCCCGCTTCGCCAGCATCGAACAATGGTCCAGGGGGGTCTTGCCAGATGGGTCGCCGTGTGCTTGGCGGCGGCCGTCGGATTGCTGCTCGCCGCGGCCGGCGCCGCGAGCGCCGCGACGTACTTCGGCGCGACGATCAGCGGCGAAGCCTACGGCCAGAAAGGCAACGCCCCGAACAACCTCGAAGCCTGGGACCGCTTCGAGCGCCACGCCGGCAAGAAGGTGGCGATCCTCAACCAGGGCCACGCCTGGGCGGCCTTCGACAAAGGCGAGATGGACGCGACCCACGCCCGCGGCGCGATCCCGCTGGTGACGATGAGCCTGGGCAGCGGGATGACCCTCGCAGACGTCGTCGACGGCAGCCAGGACGCGGCGATCAAAAAATGGGCGCAGGAAGCGAAAGCGTTCGGGCACCCGTTCCTCTTCGCGCCCTGGTGGGAGATGAACGGCGCCTGGTACGCCTGGGGCCGCAGCCCCGACTTCATCGCGGCCTGGCGGCGCTTCCACGACCTCGTGGTCGGCCAGGGCGCGACCAACGTCACCTGGACCTGGGTCGTCAACAGCATCTGGTCCGACCCCGAGTCCGACCCCACCCCGTACTACCCCGGCGACGCCTACGTCGACTGGACCGGCCTCGACTCCTACAACTGGGGCCGCAACCCGGCCCAGCCGGACAGGTGGCTGACCCCGGAGCAGACGATCACGCCGACCCTGGAGATCATCAAGGAGGTGGCGCCGACGAAGCCGATCGCGATCGTCGAGAACGCCTCCAGCGAGTACGGCGGCAACAAGACCGAGTACGTCCGGGAGATGCTGACGACCTACCTGCCCCACCATCCGGAGATCAAGGCCTACCTCTGGTTCAACTGGCCCTTCCTCAAGGGGGACAAACGGGCCGACTGGCCGATCGAGACCTCGGCGCCGGCGCAGCAGCAGTTCCGCAAGGGGATCCAGAGCAGCGTCTTCGTCCCCGGCCCGGTCTCGCTGCCGAGCCTGACCAAGGTGCCGCCGCCGGGCGCCGCCTTCCCGGACCCGGCCCAGCCCGCGGACCTCTCGCCCGCGGCGGAAACGGCGAGCGGGCCCGACGTCGCGGTCGCCGAGGACGGCACCGCCACCGTCGTCTGGAGCGCCCGCGGCCCCGGCGACGACTTCGCCGTCTTCACGCGGCGGATCTCGCCTCACGGCACCCCGGGGGCGACCCACCGGCTCTCGGCCGCCGGCGAGGACGCGCTCGCCCCTGAGGTCGCGGTGGGGCCGGACGGGACCGCGGTCGTCGCCTGGACCCGCGCCGACGAATCCGACGACTTCCGGGTCCAGGCGCGGCGGATCGCGCCGAGCGGGACGCCGGAGGAAGCGACCAGGACCCTCTCGGGCGACGGCCAGGACGCGCTGGCGCCGCAGGTGGACGTCGCTCCCGACGGCGAGGCGACCGTCGTCTGGAAGCGCTTCGACGGCTTCCGCTACCTGGTCCAGGTGCGGCGGATCGCGCCGGACGGGACCGCCGAAGAACCTTCGCAGCGGCTCTCGGAGCCCAAACAGGACGCGGTCGAACCGCAGGTCACGGTCGCCGACGACGGCGAGGCGACCGTCGTCTGGAGTCGCTTCGACGGCGAAGACTCGATCGTGCAACTGCGCCGGGTCGGGGCGGACGGGACGGTCGCGGCCACGACCGCGAGCCTCTCCGTCGCGGGCGAGAGCGCGATCCAGCCGCGCCTGGCGGTCGCCGACGACGGCACCGCGACCGTCGTCTGGAACCGCTTCGACGGTGCCGACTGGGTGATCCAGGCGCAGCGGGTCTCCGCGGCAGGGGCTCCCGAAGGCGCCGTCCAGAACCTCTCCGCGGCGGGGAGGAGCGCGGCGGAGCCGAGCCTGGCCTCGGCGCCTGACGGCTCCGCCGTGGTCGCCTGGGACCGCTTCGACGGCGGCAGCTTCGTCGTCCAGGCGCGCCGCCTCGCCCCCAGCGGCGCCCCCGTGGGCGGGCCGCTGCAGCTCTCGGCGGGCGGGCGCGACGCGGCGGAGCCGGAGGTCGCGATCGCCCCCGACGGCACCGCGACGGTCCTCTGGAGCCGCTTCGACGGCACCGGCTTCGCGGTCCAGCGCCGGGACCTCGCCGGCGACGGGACCTTGAGCGCCACCGAGACCCTCTCGGCGCCGGGCCGGGGCGCCGGCGACCCCGCGGTCGCCTGGGGGAGCGACGGGACGTTGGCGATGACCTGGCGCCGCTTCGCCGGCGCCGGAGACGTCGTCCAGGGGAAGACGGTCCCGAGGCCGGACCTGCCGCCCCCTCCACCCCCGCCGGGGCCGGGGGCTCAGCCCGGGACGGTCGCGCCGCCCGGGCCCCGCGGCACGACCGCCGCCGGGATCGACAGCTCCTTCCGGGTCGACCGGGTCCTCCTCAACCGCAGGCGGGGCACCGCCACGCTCGTGCTCGGGGGCCCCGGGCCGGGGGAGGTGAGGCTCGCCGGCGCCTCGCCCCGGCGGCGCCTGGCCGCGGGGCCGGGCTCGGTGCGGCTGCGGGTCGTCCCCCGGGCGGCCCAGCGACGGGCGCTGCGGAAGAAGGGGACGCTGCGCCTGTGGGTCACCGTCACCTTCGAGCCGACGGGCGGGACGGCGAGCAGCCGCACCCTCATCGTGCGGCTGAGAAAGGCCCCCCGCTAGCTGCCGGTCGGCCCCTGTCGAGGCCGGAGAGGAACGGCGTCAGGAAGCGGCCGATCAGCTTGCTCGGGTTGCTGACCGGCCCGGCCGGGCGCTCGCCGGAGACCGAGGCCTCGCCGCCGCCGCCGCCCGGCCAGCCGAAGAGGTAGCGCGGCGTCGAGCCGGCCCAGAGGACCCCCCGTAGGACGGGGTCGATCGGGTCGGCCTCGACTTCGCGGCCGAGGTCGGCGGCGATCGTCTCGGCGGCGACGTCCGCCTGCTGGGTCGCGATGCCCCCCTGCTTGACCGGGAAGCTGGTCACGTCGCCGACCGCGAAGGCGCCCTCCAGCCCCGCCACGCGGGCGTGGTCGTCGACCGGGATGAAGCCGCTCGGGTCGTAGGGCAGCCCCTGGATCCGCCGTCCCTCCAGCCGCGGCAGGCTGATCACCGCGTCGGCCTCGATGTCCGCGCCGGGGAGAACCTCGAGCAGCCCTCGCTCGTAGCGGACGGGATGGGTGCCGGTGTGGACGGCGATGCCGTGCTCGGCGAGGATCGCCGCGACCTGCGCGGAGGCGCGGCGGCCGAAGGCCTGCAACGGGCTCTCTTCGGGGGTGACGATCGTCAGCCGCGTCTTCGCGATGCCGGCCCGCTCCAGCTCGGTCGCCGCCAGCAGCGCCAGCTCGTAGGCGGGCAGCGCCCAGCCGTGGCCGCCGGACATCGTCAAGACCAGGTGCCGCAGCCGGCCTTCGCGCAACCGTCCCATCGTCTCCTGGATCTCCGTCTCCTCCGAGACCCCCCAGAAGGTGGTGGTCCCCGGCACCGACCACAGCAGCCGCGCCCCGCAGGCGACGATCAGGTAGTCGTAGGGGATCGCGGTCCCGTCGTGGCTGGTCGCGTGGCGGGACACGGTGTCCACCGCGACGATGTTTTCGAGCCTGAACTCGGCGCCGCAGCGCTTCGCCAGGTGGCCGAGCTCGTAGCGGAGCACCCGCGAGGCGCCGTAGGGCTCGCCGACGGCGAAGGGCCGGTAGGCGAAGTCCCCCCGCCCGGCGCAGATCTCCACCTGCACTTCGTCGCCCGCGAGGTCACGCAGCGCGATCGCGGCCTCCAGGGCGCCGACTCCGCCGCCGACGATCAACACCTTGCAACTTTCCCGCTTGTCCATCGCCGACAGTGTTCAGGCAGGGCAGCTATCCCCCATCCGCAATCGACCGCCGATCCGCCGGGGGTTTTACCGATAACCCTTTCGAGTGGACGGTATGTCAACGCCTAGGCGGAGAGCGCGGACATCGTCGCGACGACCGACTCGGCCAGCGCCCCGAGGTCGTAGCCGCCCTCCAGCGTCACCCCGATCGGAGCGCCCCAGCCCTCGGCGGCGGTGCGGACGAGGGAGGCCATGCGGCCATAGGAGGAGGCGTCCAGCCGGCAGCCCGCGAGGGGATCGTCGCGGTGG
>DASZDI010000107.1:0-2583 GCA_035942135.1 Solirubrobacterales bacterium
GGTCCAGAGACCGTGGGCGTCCTCGCGGACGGCGACCAGCATCGCGATCTCCTCCAGCGAGCAGTTGCCGGCCCGCTCGCCGATCCCGTTGACGGCGCACTCGACCTGCCGCGCCCCCGCCAGCACGCCGGCGTAGGAGTTGGCGACGGCCATCCCCAGGTCGTCGTGGCAGTGGACCGACATCTCGACCTCGCGCAGAGTCGGGGCCAGCTCGTACAGGCGTCGGAAGTACTCGGCGTACTCCTCGGGGGTGGTGTAGCCGACGGTGTCGGGGATGTTGACGACGGTCGCGCCCTCCTCGACCGCGATCGCGCAGACTTCGGCGGTGAACTCGACGTCGGCGCGGGTCGCGTCCATCGGCGAGAACTCGACGTCCTCGCAGTAGGACCTGGCCAGGGCCACGGCGGCCCGGGCCTGGCCCTTGACGTCCTCGCGGTCGGTCTGCAACTGGTGCTCGATGTGGATGTCGGAGGTCGAGATGAAGGTGTGGATGCGCGGGCGCCCGGCGTCCTTGATCGCCCCCCAGGCGGCGTCGATGTCGGCCTTGTGGGTGCGGGCGAGGCCGCAGATCACCGGCCCCTCGACCATCCGGGAGATCTTCTGCACCGCCTCGAAGTCACCGGGCGAGGTGATCGGGAAGCCGGCCTCGATCACGTCGACCCCCAGGCGGGCGAGCTGCTGGGCGATCTCGACCTTCTCCGCGGTGTTCAGCGAAATCCCGGGCGACTGCTCGCCGTCCCGCAGCGTCGTGTCGAAGATGTGGACGCGATTCGCGTCGTTTCTGTCTACCTCGGTGGGCCCCATCGGACCTCTCCTTCTCTCTCTGCTTCGAATGGCCTTTTGTCTCTCGCGGCTATCGCGCCGCCCAGCGCTATTCCCCCCGAGGGGGGAGGAGAAGGAGTAGCGCGAGGCTGTCGAGCCGGGTGCTCATTCGGCTCCGAACCTTAGCGTAGGCTGCGCGAATCGCAACCCCGCAGGCCTCCAGTCCCCCGCGGCAGACCAGTTGGCTCGCCCTCTTCGCGATGGGCGTCGCGGTCGTCGTCATCGCCAACGACTTCTCGGCGATCAACGTCGCCCTGCCGACGATGGAGAAGGACTTCCACACCGACGTCAACACGATCCAGTGGGTCGTCAACGCCTACGCGCTGACCTTCGGGGTGCTGATCGTCACCGGCGGCCGCCTCGCGGACATGTTCGGCCGCCGCAACGCCTTCTTCCTGGGGACGGCGATCTTCACGACGATGTCGGCGCTCGGCGGGGCGGCGCAGAGCGAGGCCTGGCTGATCGGCGCGCGGGTCCTGATGGGGATCGGCGGCGCCCTGATGTGGCCGGCGATCCTCGGCATGACCTACGAGCTGCTGCCGGAGGAGAAGGCCGGGCTCGCGGGCGGGATCATCATCGGCGCCGCCGGGCTCGGCAACGCGATCGGCCCGCTGCTCGGCGGCGTCCTCACCGAGGAGCTGAGCTGGCGCTGGATCTTCTTCCTCAACGTGCCGGTCTCGATCTTCGCGGTGGCGGTGACCTGGTTCCTCGTCCACGTCAAGGAGCCGGAGACGACGGAGCGGCGGATCGACTACCCGGGGATCGCGGCGCTCTCGGTCGGGCTGGTCTCGCTGCTGATCGCGCTCGACCAGGTCGCCGACTGGGGCTGGACCGACCCCCGCGTGCTGGCGCTGCTGGCCCTGGCCGCGGCGATGCTGCTCGCCTTCCTGCCGATCGAGCGCCGGGCCGGGGCGCAGGCGCTGGTCCCCCGCGAGGTGATGCGCAACGAGAGCTTCACCGCCTCCTGCATCGCGATCCTCTTCATGTCGGCGACCTTCTTCGCCTCCCTGCTCTACCTGCCGCAGCTGATGGAGAAGCAGCTCGGCTACTCGCCGCTCGAAGCCGGGGTCGGGATCCTCCCCTTCCTCGCCACCTTCGCCCTCGTCTCCTTCGTCGCCGGTCCGCTCTACAACCGGCTCGGCGCGAAGCCGCTGGTGGTGCTGGGGGCGGCCTGCATCACCGTCGCGCCGTTCCTCTTCTCGCTGGTCGACGGCGACTCCGGCTACGACTCGCTGGTCCTCGGGATGGTCATCCTCGGGGTCGGGATCGGCAGCTTCTACCCGACCGCGACCACGGCGGGGGTGACCTCGGTCGACGAGTCCCAGACCAGCCTCGCCGGCGGCATCGTCTACATGTTCCAGATCGCCGGCGGCTCGATCGGCCTCGGCCTCACCACCACCGTCTTCTCCGGCGCCCAGCCGCCCTTCGTCGACGGCATCCAAGCGGCATTCCGCCTCGACGCCGCCCTCTCCCTGATCGGCCTCCTCGTCGCCCTCACCTTCGTCGGCGGCCGCCTCTTCTCCAGATCCCACCAGGCCCGAGAATCCACCTGACCTGAGATAGCCCCGGGGGGTCCGTCGGACTCCGCCTCGTCCCAGGCGTCGGGCATGGGTTCCCAGGAACTCCGCGCGAAGCGCGCCTGGGAACCCATGCCCGACGCCCTACGGAATAAGGACGTTCCGCCCCGACCCCCCGATCAGCACGTCCTTTTCAGGCCCACCCCGTAGCTGATCGTCACCGGGCCCGCCGACGAGGCGGTCG